>CAZCPH010000162.1:0-4853 GCA_964500105.1 uncultured Mariniphaga sp.
ATATAACCGGATTTGGTGGTCTTGCCATGCTGGCAGGCATTGTTCTTTTAGGCAGCGTTGTTGACAGTTACTCGCTTAACGACTGGATTTCAGGAGCTGAAACCATAAAGCAAAGCCGTTTTTACCTTCCCGGGCTGTTGCTCATACTGGTAGGTATATTTACCAAATCGGCCCAGTTCCCCTTTCATTTCTGGCTACCCGGTGCAATGCAGGCGCCTGCACCTGTCAGCTCTTACCTTCATTCGGCCACCATGGTTAAAGCCGGTGTTTTTCTGCTGGCCAGGTTAAGTCCTGTTTTGGGCGGAACAAATGAGTGGATTTACATCATTTCGCTGGTTGGGGTGCTAACTATGCTAACCGGTTCTTATTTTGCCATCACACAAACCGATTTAAAAGGAATTCTGGCATACACTACCATTAATGCTCTTGGGGTATTGGTGCTGCTTTTGGGAATTAATACCGGTGAATCCATAAAAGCAGCCATGCTGTTTTTATTCATTCATGCATTTTACAAAGCAACACTATTTATGGTTGCAGGCCTGATAGAAAAGAAAACCGGCACACGGGAGCTTTCGGAGCTTGGTGGTTTGGTAAAATTTATGCCGTTTACGTTTATAATTGCCCTGCTTGCTCTGCTTTCAATGGCCGGATTGCCGCCTTTGCTCGGATTTTTGGGTAAGGAATTGATTTATGAGGCGAAAGTACAGTCTCCCGGAATTGCATCGCTGGTGCTCATTTTGGGTGTAACGTCCAATATATTCATGGTTGCTGTTTCCATGTTTTTTGCCCGTAAAGTATTTCTTGGAAAACCTAAAGTATATGAAAAAAAGCCCGATGAAAAAGGTGCGGCGTTTTTAATTGGGCCGGGAATACTGGTGTTACTCAGTCTTGTTCTGGGTTTGTTCCCCGGAAACCTGGGAACTGCTGTTATAAAACCTGCATTGGGGGTGGTTTCAAGTGAAATTATTGATGTCAAGCTGAAGTTGTGGCACGGATTTAACCAGGTTTTCTTTTTAAGCCTGATAACTATAGTGCTTGGATTTCTTCTTTACTGGGCCATGTTAAAAAAGAAAAAACTACTGGAAACCTGGCGGAAAGTAAACAGCGTAATTTTTTCTGTTGAGATGGACGAAGTATTTGCCTGGATTATGGACAAGTTTGTGAAAATAGCGCAGTTGAAAACAAAAACTGTTCAGCACGGATATCATCGCTTGTATATTTTAACCATCATTGTATTTACTTCGCTTTTGCTGTGGTTTCAGGTTTTCATTATCCGATCGTGGGAATTTGGTATCTCTTTTTCGCTGAAACCTTTTTACATCTCTGGTCTGGCGCTGGTCATTCTTGGTGCAGCAATAACAAGTGCAGTTTCTATGTCACGAATTGTTACTATTGTTTCCATGGGAGTGGCAGGTTACGGTATTTCCCTCATTTTCATGTATTACAGTGCCATCGATTTGGCCATAACACAAATTATTGTTGAAACGCTAACCATTGTTATGTTTATGGCCATTTTGCAAAAATTACCACGCTTTGCGGTGTTATCGTCACGGAGAACCAGGCTTCGTGATTTTTTAATCGCATTGAGTTTTGGATCGGTTATGACCATTTTGGCAATAAAAGCGGTGAACGTAAATTTAAACCCCACCATTTCCGGATTTTTTGTTGAAAACAGTTACAGCAGGGCATTTGGTGAAAATGTGGTGAATGTTATTCTGGTGGATTTCAGGGCGCTGGATACCCTCGGAGAAGTTACGGTGCTTACCATTGCAGCCACAGGTGTTTATCTTCTTTTGAAAACAAAAAACAAGAAATTATGAATTCGGTAATTTTACAGCTGGCAGCAAAATACCTGAGATGGTTGCTCATAATATTTGCCGTTCTTGCGCTCCTGAGGGGTCACAACGAGCCGGGCGGTGGTTTTATTGGCGGGCTGATGGCGGGGCTGGCTGTAGTGTACAGGGGCTTTGCTTTTGATGCTTTTCAGGTTAAAGAGCGCCTGCAGGATTGGCCCGAACGGTTTATTGCCGGAGGATTGTTTGTTATTTTGCTGAGTTTTCTGCCGTCATTGTTATTGGGAAAAACACTGATGGCAGGCGTTTGGATGAAAATACCAATTCCGCTTCTCGGTGAGCTAAAGTTAGGTTCGCCCTTTGTTTTTGATATTGGGGTGTTTTTTACTGTGATTGGTGTGACTCTGATGTTTGTTTTTTCTTTAACGCAAAAAAAATAATGGAAATACTTTTAGCCATAGTGGTAGGAATATTATACACAACCGGAGTTTATCTCATGCTCCGGCGCAGTATCCTGAAGTTTATAATCGGGTTGATTTTTATGAGCAATGCCACCAACCTTCTGGTATTTCTCTCGGCGGGATTGGTTTCAGGCAGCCCGGTTTTTGTTGATGGCAATAAAATAAGCGAAGGAGTGATAGCAGATCCGCTTCCCCAGGCACTGGTGCTTACAGCAATAGTAATTGGTCTGGGAATAGTGGTTTTTACACTTGCACTCAAATTTAAGTTTTTTGAATTAACCGGCACTGATGACCTTGATCAGTTACAAAAAACCGACGACTGATGGTAACACTTGTTGCATTACCCATATTAATTCCGTTTGTACTGATTATCGGTATGCTTGTTTGCCGTTCCGATAAGCTCGCCCGCTGGCTTGGTCCGGTTGCTTCAGGATTGTTGGTGTTGCTTTCGGTACTGTTATTTGTGTTGGTACAAAAACACGGAGTGCTGGCCTTGCAAATGGGAGGCTGGGAAGCACCGTTCGGGATAACACTTGTGGTGGATTATCTGAGCGCTCTGATGCTTATTGTTTCTGCTATAATTCTTTTTGCCATAGCTGTTTATGCGCTCCATTTTTTGCCCGGTTCCATGAAAATTAACCGCTTTTTTATTTTCTTTTTCGGGCTTGCAATGGGTATGAACGGATCGTTTATCACCGGAGATGTATTTAATCTTTTCGTGTGGTTTGAGGTTATGCTCATGTCTTCGTTTGTGCTGATAACGATGGGCCGTTCGAAAGAGCAACTCGAAGGTGGTATAAAATATCTCGCCCTGAATTTGTTGGGGTCGCTTTTGTTTCTGGCTGGCGTTGGTTTGCTTTACGGAAAAACGGGCACGCTGAATATGGCGCACCTTGCCGAGATACTGAAGGCTGATGATGAGGCAATTCTGATGAATACATCGGCCATATTGTTTTTTGTGGCATTCGGAATAAAGGCGGCTGTTTTTCCACTCTATTTTTGGCTTCCCGCTTCATATCATACCCCAAACATCACCATTTCCTCCTTGTTTGCAGGTTTACTTACCAAGGTTGGGGTTTATACATTTATTCGGTTTTTTACCCTGTTTTTTGTGCACGACCCTCAATTCTGGCATCAGTTGTTACTTGTAATTGCCGGTTTAACTATGGTTGCCGGAGGACTGGCGGCTGCAGCACATTACGAAACCCGCAGAATTCTTTCCTATCATATTATCAGCCAGATTGGTTATATGATTATGGGACTGGGTATTTTTACGCCACTTGCCATTGCAGGGGCGGTATTTTTTACCCTGCACAATATGATTGCCAAAACCAATACTTTTCTGGTTTCAGGAATGATAAACAAAGCCCGTGGAACTTTTGAGCTGAAAGAGATTGGCGGGCTGTTTAAAGAGAGTCCGCTCACTGCCATTCTTTTTATGATTCCTGCCTTTGCACTGGCCGGAGCACCGCCCATTTCCGGGTTCTTTGCCAAATTTGTGCTCATTAAGGCAGGAATTGAAAACGGAAACTACATTATTACAGCTGTTGCCATCCTTACCGGTATGCTCACACTCTATTCCATGATAAAAATCTGGAATGAAGCTTTTTTGAAAAAACAACCCGACAATGCTAATGCAGGAAGAAAATATACCTTTGGTTTTGCCGAGTATTTCCCTTCATTATTGCTTGGAATTGTTAGTATTTTGATGGGGATTTTTGCCATGTATGTTTTTGGATATACCATGGAAGCTGCCAATCAACTAATTAATCCTGATTTGTACATTGAAACGGTTTTAAAGAGGGTAAATCCATGAAAACAGTAAAAAGAATTTATTTTACACTTGAATTTATAGTTTTTTACCTGTATAACCTGGCAAAAGCAAACTTCTATATTGCCTGGGATATTTTAACCCCAAAAATGCATATGAAACCTGCATTTATGGATGTGCCTTTGAAACTGAAATCTGATTTTGGCTTGCTTCTTTTCAGTAATCTGCTTTCAATGACACCGGGAACGATCAGCATGGACATCAGCGAAGACAGAAAAACAGCACGGGTGCATGTTTTGTACTATAAATCAGATGACTTGATGTTGAGTGATTTTTTTAAATTACAGAAAAAAATAGAACGGATAACAGGTTAAATTATGGAAAACAGTATATCAATTGTAGTTTTGGTTCTCTCATTTTCATTTTTGCTGGCCGCTCTGATACTGGCTTTCATACGTCTTTTGAAAGGACCGTCAATAAACGACCGGATTGCAGCAATGGACGTTATCGCAGTTGTGGTTATGGGATTTATTGTGGTGTACAGTGTTTTAATTGAAAAGGACATTTACCTTGATCTGGCTGTTATAATTTCACTGATATCGTTTATTGGTACAGTTGCAGTTTCAACCTATTTAAAACACAGAAATGGATAAAATAATTGTTTCAATACTTTTACTGACCGGATCTTTTTTCATATTAATCGCTTCAATCGGGTTAATTCGTTTAAAAGATTTGTACAGTAGGCTTCATGCGGCCACCAAAGCACCTTCCTTTGGAATTTTTTTAATTCTTATCGGAGTTTCTGTTTTTTTTAATGCACCAATGGTC
>CAZCPH010000162.1:4883-7226 GCA_964500105.1 uncultured Mariniphaga sp.
AAGGAATAAACCAGCAGATTCGGAAAAACTGAATCAGTGATTGTAGTTTTTTTGCCGGAGCTTCAGACGAAAACGCATTATTAACAAGCCTGAAATCTGATTTCTCCTTTCAGATCCATCAGTAAGGAAATCTGCAATCTTGATTTTCTGTTCCATTTTCCCATTTGCGAAGCTTTTTCTATTTTTAACGGAAACTTAAATTTTCAAACGATGTCTGGTCACAGTAAATGGTCAACCATAAAACGGAAGAAAGGTGCATTGGACGCCAAAAGATCTAAAATATTTTCAAAAATTTCCAAGGAAATAACTGTTGCTGCCAAACTGGGCGGCGCTGATATTGAGGCCAATTCGCGTTTACGGCTGGCTGTGCAAAATGCAAAGGGGCAGAACATGTCAAAAGAGGTCATTGAGCGCGCCATCAGTAAAGCTGAAAAAGATACTTCCAATTTCGAAGAAATGACTTTTGAAGGGTATGGGCCAGGTGGAATAGCGATTTTTGTGGAATGTCTTTCCGATAACAACAACCGCACTGTGGGTAGTGTGCGTTCAGCTTTTTCCAAACACAACGGGCATCTGGCAACCAACGGTTCCGTTGCGTTTCTTTTCGATACCAAAGGTGTTTTTGTGGTTCCCGTAACAGCGGAAACAGAAAAGGAAGAGTTTGAACTTGAAATGATTGAAGCCGGAGCCGAAGAAATGGAAGAGAACGATGGTTTTATTGAAATTACTTCGGCCATGGAAGATTTCGGAAGTATTTCGAAGAAGCTCGAAGAACTGGCTATTGAAACCGAAAGTCAGGGGTTGCAACGTATTCCGAATACCACGACTGCACTTTCGGTTGATGATGCAAAAACGGTTTTACGTTTGGTGGATCGCCTCGAAGAAGACGACGACGTACAAAGCGTATATCACAACCTCGAAATTACACCCGAGCTTGAAGCAGCACTGGCAGAAGAATAGTTAAAACCTCATTTTTAGGTTTTTTTTGAAACCGGGCAATGGGATGAAAAATTGCCCGTTACACAATCAATGGTTTTTTGAGTTATATTTGCAACCGCAATTTTATTTTAGGATGAGAACATTAATTTTGACCATAGCGGGGATTCTGTTTATTCATGTTTTGGCTGCCCAGGTAACTTTCCCTGCTGTGTCGCAACAATATCCCAACGACTTTTGGGATTCAGATGCTGATGCACAGGAAATCCTCCGGCGAATTGATGTTAACCAGGACCCGCGACTGGAAAAAATGTTGAAGTGGCATGTGGAAAATAACAAAAAGCGCGACGGAATGGATGGTTATCGTGTCGAAATTTTTTTCAGTTCTGCATTAAATGCAAAAGACCAGTCTTTGAGAATTAAAAAGGATTTCATGTCGAAATATCCTGAACACGACGTACATGTAAAGTTTACAGCACCTAATTTCAGGGTACGCGTTGGCGATTTCAGAACAAAAAACGAAGCATTAAAATTACATAAGCAAATTCAGAAAGATTATCCCGGTGCTTTTATTGTGCCGGATGTTATAGATTTTCCGCTGTTGAAATCAGATAAATATGAGCGACCAGATTAAGCACGAATGTGGCATTGCATTAATTCGCTTATTAAAGCCTTTATCGTATTACAAAGAAAAATACGGCACGTGGAGATACGGCCTGAACAAGCTGTACCTGCTGATGGAAAAGCAGCATAACCGCGGCCAGGACGGGGCCGGAATGGTGTGTGTAAAAGACCATCTTTCACCCGGAAGTACCTACATCAACAGGTACAGGTCAATTGATCAGAATCCCATTCTCGATGTTTTTGATAAAGTAAATAAACCTCTGAAAAAAGCCCAGCGTAACGGGATTGATGTTGAAGACTGTGACTGGGCCTACGAACATTATCCTTATGCAGGCGAACTTTATCTGGGGCATTTGCGCTACGGTACTTTTGGAAAAAACAGTATCGATTTTGTGCATCCGGTAATGCGGCAGAACAACTGGAAATCCAGAAACCTTGTACTTGCCGGAAATTTTAACCTCACCAATACCGACGAGCTTTTCAAGGTATTGGTTGAACTCGGACAACATCCGAAAGCCTACACCGATACTGTAACCGCGCTGGAGAAAGTGGGCCATTTTCTCGATGAAGAGAATCAGCTGCTTTTCAGACAGTATAAAAATGAAGGGTACAAAAACAACGAAATATCTCCGCTGATAGAGAAAAATCTCGATATTCAGAATATTCTGGAACGGGCAACAAAAGACTGGGACGGCGGATATGCCATGGCCGGTTTAATTGGTCATGGAGATGCTTTTGTGGTGCGCGATCCGTGGGGAATCAGACCGGCATATTATTACCGGG
>CAZCPH010000163.1:0-7225 GCA_964500105.1 uncultured Mariniphaga sp.
CTTTTAGCTCCTGTCTGGATTTCGCTGGTAACCGGTATCGCTATCGCTAGCGGTCAGATTATCACCTATATGATTGGCTACGGCGGGCGTTCCCTTTCGGCAAAAATCTCCAGCCGGTTCAGTGGTAACTTTTATAATAAACTGATGCGGTGGGCGCAGAGGCACGGTTCCTGGGCGGTATTCCTCATGTCCGTTGCCGTCAATCCCATTCACCTGCCGATGACCCTGGCAATCGCTGCCCTTGGATACCCGCCGTATAAGTTTTTTATTTTCAGCAAATGACTATTGAGCAGATTTACAAGATTTTTCAGACCTATCCGAAAGTAGTAATCGACAGCAGAAAAATAGAGAGCGGATGCCTCTTTTTTGCACTTAAAGGTGAGAAGTTTAACGGAAACGAGTTTGCAGAAGAGGCTTTGAAAAAAGGGGCAGTTTATGCCTTTGTTGATGAAAAAAAGTTTTGTGTTTCAGAGAAAACAATTTTGGTTGAGAATGTTCTTCAGGTATTGCAGGAATTAGCCAGGTACCACAGAACCCAACTGGGAATACCGGTAATTGGAATTACCGGATCGAACGGAAAAACGACAACCAAAGAACTCATAGCAAATGTACTCGCAACGAAGTATCGCATCGTTTTTACACAGGGAAATTTAAACAATCATATTGGTGTGCCTCTTACATTGCTGCAGATGAACCGGAATACGGAAATTGGAGTCGTGGAAATGGGCGCCAATCATCCTTATGAAATTGGCGAACTTTGTACAATTGCAGATCCAGATTACGGAATTATTACAAATATTGGCCGAGCTCATTTAGAAGGATTTGGATCTTTCGAAACCATTAAGAGAACAAAAGCTGAGCTGTATGAGCATTTGAAAAGAAAAAATGGCACTGTTTTTTACAACAACGAAAACCTTATTTTAAAAGAGTTGGTTGGCGATTATCAGCAATCGGTGAGTTTTGGAAGTAAAAATGCGGATTTTACAGGAGAACCGGTGTCTTCTCCGCCTTACCTGTCGGCCAGAATGAAGTTGCCCGAAGGTGAATTCTCAATTAAAACGCAGTTAACCGGCTATTATAACTTTGAAAATGTAATGGCAGCTGCCTGCATTGGAAATTATTTTGAGGTTGAACCAACGAGAATACAGGCTGCCATAGAAAATTACAGGCCTGAAAACAACCGGTCACAACTTATTAAGAAAAGCCGGTTGCAAATAATAATGGATGCCTATAATGCCAATCCAACCAGCATGCAGGTATCCATAGAAAGCTTTGTTTCGGCTTTTTCTGCTCCCCGGTATCTGATTTTGGGTGATATGCTTGAACTCGGGGAACAATCGCTGAGCGAGCATAAGTTAATTCTTGAACAAACAAAAAAACACCACTTCGGAGCGGTGTTTCTTGTTGGGCCGGTATTTAAAGAAGCAGCCCAAAATTTTCACTTTATTTCATTTCAAAATTCTGACGAACTATGTTCCTATTTAGTTAGCAATCCATTAAAAGAGGGTGCCGTTTTAATAAAAGGTTCGCGCGGAATTCAGCTCGAAAAAGTGCTCGATTTTCTTTAGTTTACTGAAGGTTTTTCAACTTTCAGTACATCCGAAATAGCTTGTTCAAAAGTAGCTTTCGGAAGAGCTCCCATAGCCATTTGCGGTTGTCCGTCAACCGGCACAAACAACAGTGACGGGATACTTTGAATGCCAAACATTCCGGCCAGTTCCTGCTCCTGTTCAGTGTCAACTTTATAAATTACAAGTTTGTCACCATATTCTTTCTGCAGTTCTTCCAAAACCGGAGCAACCATTTTACATGGACCACACCAGTCGGCGTAAAAATCTATCATGCAAGGAACTGATCCTTCGTATTTCCAATCTTTGTTTACTTCAAAATTGAAGACTTTTTCTTTAAATGTCTCCTTTGTTAAATGTTCCAACATATTTATTAAATTTAAAAATTTACATATCTAAATTTGTCGATATATTATTTGCAAAGATAATACCATTTTATCTCATTCAAAAATAGAACAGGTTTTCCCTCAAATAATTGTAATTTTGTCACGATTTTTTCCTGAGCTGTCAGGAAAAATTTTTTTTGAATCCATTTTTGTCAGATAATGAAGCATAAACTGAAGCATAAAATATTTGAGCATATAACTGAAGTTGCAGAACAGTTAAACCAGGAAACCTATGTGATTGGCGGATTTGTTCGTGATTTGTATTTACAGCGGCCATCAAAAGATATTGATATTGTTACCCTTGGAAGTGGTATTCAACTGGCTGAAAAGGTTGCCGAAAGACTGAACCCCCGGCCTAAAGTGACTGTTTTTAAGAATTTTGGCACAGCACAGCTGAAATACCGCAACTTTGAAGTCGAGTTTGTTGGGGCACGCAAGGAGTCGTACAGAAGTGATTCGCGAAAGCCGGTTGTGGAAAACGGATCACTTGAAGACGATCAAAACCGGCGTGATTTTACCATCAACGCTCTGGCTTTTAGTTTAAACAAAAATAGTTTTGGAGACCTTTCAGATCCGTTTAACGGTTTGCAGGATTTAGAACAGAAAATTATCCGTACTCCGCTCGATCCCAATATCACATTTTCCGACGATCCGCTACGCATGATGCGCGCCATTCGGTTTTCGACCCAACTGAATTTTGAGATCGAGGGAGCAACACTGCAGTCCATAGCATCAAACCGCGACCGGATAAAAATAGTGTCAGCCGAACGAATTTCTGACGAACTGAATAAAATAATGATGGCAGAGAAACCATCTGTTGGTTTTAAGCTTTTGGAAGAAACCGGACTTCTTAAAATTATTTTTCCGGAGTTGCAACAGATGAAAGGAGTAGAAATTGTCAAAGGTACCGGGCACAAGGACAATTTTTACCACACGCTTGAAGTGCTGGATCGGATTGTACCCAATACTGACAATCTTTGGCTGAGGTGGTCGGCATTGTTGCACGACATTGCCAAACCTGCAACCAAGAAATTTGTGGAAGGGCAGGGGTGGACATTTCATGGCCATAACTTTGTCGGAGTTAAAATGATTCCGAAGATTTTCCGGCGGCTGAAACTCCCGCTGAACGAAAAAATGAAGTATGTGCAAAAAATGGTGATGCTGCACATGCGGCCGATTGTACTGTCGGAAGACGAAGTGACAGACTCGGCTGTCAGACGGTTGTTGTTTGAAGCCGGCGATGATATCGACGATCTGATGACTTTGTGCGAGGCCGACATTACCTCTAAAAATCAGGAGAAAGTGAAGCGCTACATGAAGAATTTCCAAGTTGTGCGGCTCAAACTTCGTGAAATTGAGGAAAAAGATGCTGTTCGTAATTTTCAGCCTCCCGTTTCCGGTGAATTGATTATGGAAAAATTTGGGTTGCCGCCCAGCCGCGAAGTTGGGTTGATTAAAGATGCTATCAAGGAAGCGATTCTCGACGGGGAAATCAGGAACAATTACGAAGAAGCATTTGCATTTATGCTGAAAAAAGCTGAAGAGTTTGGTTTAAAACCGGTTAATTAAGGGCTCACCTGCAGTTTTATCAATACCGGCAAATGGTCACTAAATCCTCCCTGGTATCGAAATCCGTTATATGTACGGTTCGTTTTCAGTCCGCCATAACGTTCATCTCGGTCCAGTAAAAATGGCAACTGAATAATTTTTGCCCGGTCAGGACTGGTAAACAGTTTGTTCTCAGTATTCAGTAAATTTCCCGAAACCATAATCTGGTCGAAAACTGACCATTGAGATTGGAACTTCAGTGTTCCCAATTCCTGTTGCATCCAGGAATGAGAAAGGTTAATAATTTGATTTTCTGATCCGTTCAGATTGTTTTCTGAGTATTCTTTCGCACCCAAATAGTGTGTAATACTTTCATCAGAAGGCTGGTCGTTAAAATCTCCAACAATAATGATGTTTGGGTTACTGTATTTTCCCTGCAAACTTTCAATTTCTGTTCGTAAAAGAGTTGCCGCCCGGTTTCGAAACGACTGGCTCTCCAGCAAACCAGAATACCTTGACGGCCAGTGATTGGCAAAAATGTGCAGGGTATCGGCATTTTTTAAAATTCCTGAAACATACAATATTTCTCTGGTGTTCAGTAAAGAATCGTTTTCCAGCCTGATTGGAATGTATCTGTACTCTACCGGGTAGAACGTATCTGCATTGTAAAGCAGCGCAACGTCTATTCCGCGCGAATCCGGCGATTCTTTGTGAATGATTTTATACGGAAAAGATTTTAAAGGTGTATCACTGATTAGCCGTTCCAGCACATAACGGTTTTCAATTTCGCAGAGTGCCACCAGATCGGGGGGAGTCCAGCCTGCGGCATTTAAAATAACCTTCGAGATATCCTGTAGTTTTTTAAATAAACGTTTGTAGGTCCAGCGACGATCACCTTTCGGGGTAAATTCGTCGTCATTCGTTTCAGGGTTGTCAATTAAATCGAAAAGATTTTCCACATTGTAGAATAAAACAGTGGATTCATTTTCAGCTGGTTGAGAGAATATTTTGCCTGCGAAAAAAAAGAAGAGGCAAAACAGCAAAACCCTATTTTTCATTCTTTTTTTCAATTCGCTCATAGGCGCCAAGGTCAGGGCCGTCATCAGACAACCGGTCCTTATTCATCAGGTCCACGGGAAATAATTTGGCGTAATCCAGATTTCCGATGTCTTTTGCAGCCGACAGGGTATCAAGTGCATAATTGTAGTCATCATACGGATCAACAAACAGCGGATTGAAATTTTCGCCTTTCCAAACGTTTTTGTAATGGTCTTTGTTTGAGGTGTTAAATGTATCGGGTACCTGAATGATACAATGGTCAAAAAAGTAATTGAAGGCTTTCTCTTCGTTTTTACCCAATTCTATTTCCATTTGGTTATTTCCGTAAATTATGCTGTTGGCAAAAAATGCTTTTTCGAGGTCTCCTGTGTGGGTAACTTTTGTTCCATCTGCCGACTCGATAACCAACGCGTTGGAAAGAACCAGCGAAGCTGTTTTTCGTACCCGCGAGGTGTATCCGCCCCAATAATTGGCAATGGTGGTGTGGTAAAATTCATATTCTCCGCCAACCAGTAATGCAGCTGCATAAAATCCACAATTTGCAATGACGTTGTTGTGTCCCGAAATTTTTGATTTTAAGGCAAATAATCCGGCATATGCCATATTTTCAATTTTCGAATTCGAAAGTTCCAGGGTGGCATAGCCCTCGTCTTCAATCGTTCCAACCTGAAGCCCGATGTTCGCATTTTTGATAGACGTGTAGTTGAATACGTTACCATGACTGCCTGAAAAGAGAATGATTCCGTTCCACTGGTCAGGAATATTTTTGTACGTATCTTCAAGCCGGTCGGCAGTGAAAAGAATCTGGTTCTGAAAATTCCCTTCAGCGATGATTTTCCCTCGCACATAGAGTCCTGCATCTTTATGGAAAAAAATTCTGGTGCCGGGTTCAATGGTTAGTGTGGATGTGCTGTCCACATAAGCATAGTCGTAAACCAGGTAAGGTTTTTCAGCCGTCCAGGTTGTTGTTCCCACACTTTCACTTTTTATCAGTTTAAAATCCTGTCCGTAGGCAATCAGTTTAATATTTTGTCGGTTGGCATTGGTTGTAAATTCAATGGAGTCCTGAACCACCATCGGCAGGTTTTGTCCATTTGGATCAATGGTTACTTCAACAAAAATAAAAATGCTGTCGCGCGCCGGCACTTCCACTTCATAAACTTCGTTTGAAGATTCTCCATTTACATTCAGTCTGAAATTGGAGAAGTCACCTCCCGCAACCCTGATTCTGGAAATAAGAATATTTTCGTTGTAAGGATTGTAGATTTTCAGATTCTGGGTAGTAGAACCAATGGTTGTGAATATGGTGTCGAACATTACTGTGTCAACAGAAAACTGTAACTGGGCATCTGGCGAACTCAAATATCCTTCATCTTCGCAAGAAAAGAGCGAAATAGCCACTATAGCCACAAGTAATATTTGAAGCAGATACTTTACCAATTTCCCAGTTTTTAATGCTACAACGGATTTTTAGATAACTTATTCTACAAAGATAATAAATCAATTTACAAAATTTAACATTTTTTTGCAACTATTCATTTTTTTATTGCATTTTTCTTTGAAATAATCCATAATCCCAGCAGCGTAATCAATCCGTTTAGAATTAAAAGTTCAAATCCGAATTTGTAACCGTGAAAAAGGACTTCGGAATAGGCGGAAATGAAATAGCAAATAACAGGCGATGCTAACGCCACAAACGGAACCCATCTGTCTTTTAAGCTTCTTTTGGTGTACATGCCAAACACAAATAACCCTAAAATTGGTCCGTATGTATAACCAGCCACGGTGAAAACTGCAACAACTACACTTTCGTTGCTAATGGCACGAAACACAAGTATTACAGCAGCCAAAAGAACAGAGAAAAGCAAGTGAGCCCGTTTTTTTAGTTGTCTTTTTTTCGCTTCGTCGTAACGGTCTATTTTAAGGAAATCTACACTAAATGAAGTAGTTAAGGCAGTGAGGGCAGAATCGGCGCTGGAATAGGCAGCAGCTGTAATGCCCATAAGGAACGCTATGCCAACCGGCAAACTCAGATAGTTCAGTGCGATTAACGGATACAATTCATCGGTGTTTTCAGGAATCTGAATACCTGTTTCGCTGGCAAAAACGTACAGTAAAACCCCCAGGCAGAGGAAAAGAAAAACAGCTACCAAAAACGATAAACTAAAAACCACCATGTTTTTCTGCGCCTCTTTTTTGTTTTTGCAGGTGAGGTTTTTCTGCATCATATCCTGGTCCATACCAACCATAACAATGGTAATAAACATTCCGGCAAAAAACTGTTTGAAAAAATTGTTACCACTGCGCCAGTCCCAAAAGAAAATTTTTGATGTGGGCTCTGCAGAAATGCGGTCGGCAAGAGTGAAGAAATCGAAATTCAGCGAACGGCTGATCGATATGATGGTGAAAATAACAGCACTGACCAGAAACAGGGTCTGCAGTGTATCGGTCCACACAATCGTTTTTATACCGCCTTTGTATGTGTAAACCCAGATCAGGGCAATGGTAACCACTACGGTAATGGTAAAGGGAATGTCGAACGCATCGAAAAAAGCAATTTGCAAAACCGTTGCTACCAGGTACAACCGGAATGCAGCACCAATTAGTTTTGAGATCAGGAAAAAAAACGACCCGGTTTTATAGGAAAAATTCCCAAAACGCTGG
>CAZCPH010000164.1:0-7221 GCA_964500105.1 uncultured Mariniphaga sp.
TCAAACTGCCAATAAGTACAAAAACAAAGGAGTGGTGTTTGTTGGCATTAATTCCAACAGTGCCAATACTTACCCGGATGACGATTTCGACCACATGAAAAAGCGCATGGAAGAACACAAATTTCCGTGGAAATACCTGCGCGACAAATCGCAGGAAGTGGCGCTGGCATACGGTGCGCTGCGGACGCCTCATTTTTATGTATTCGACGAAAACCGGAAACTGGTTTACACCGGCCGGGGCGTTGATCATCCACGCGATACTTCGAAAATGACGGTAAACGACCTCGACCGCGCACTGGAAGAACTCACTTCAGGCAAACCGGTTTCCGTCCCGCTCACCAATCCTATTGGCTGCAATGTAAAATGGGAAGGCAAAGACAAACACTGGATGCCGGCGGAGGCGTGTGATTTGGTGCTGTGACTCTCCCCTGTCCCCTCTCTACATGTAGAGAGGGGTGAGACCGGCTTTGCCGGTCTCGGGGTGAGTTAACTTAATCCTTCCACAAAATTCCTGATCTTCCTCAAAACAGCGCTTATGTCCTTAAACTCCTCGTTTTTAAATCGGATAATTCGCAATCCCATATTTGTTAATATTTCCTCCCTTCTTTGATCATAATCTTTTTGAAAATCATGAATCTTACCATCAACTTCAATAATTAACTTTTTTTCTGCACAATAAAAATCAGGAATAAAAAATTTTGGTTTATTTTTGATGGTATCGTAAACGACAGGGTGCTGTCTTAAAAACTTTAGCCCTTTAAGTTTTCGGTTTCTCAAATTTGCCCATAAAAGTTTTTCTTCAGGCGTCATTTCTTTTCTCAACTTTCTGGCGCGACTGATTGGCGTATAGTTTTCGCTCATTACTGTTTATTTTGACTCTCCCC
This sequence comes from uncultured Mariniphaga sp., assembly GCA_964500105.1. GTDB lineage: Bacteria > Bacteroidota > Bacteroidia > Bacteroidales > Prolixibacteraceae > Mariniphaga. The sequence goes on from CAZCPH010000164.1 coordinate 885, forward strand.
TGGCCCCTCTCTATACATAGAGGGGAAATTCCCGGCTGTGCCGGAGTTGGGTAAGTAAATTATTTTTTTTGTACGTTTGTTTGCAAAGTATATAAAATCAAATAAACCTTTTAAAAAATGAAAAAATTATCAGTACTGTTCCTTTCAGTTTTATTGGCAACACTGGTTGCCAGCGCCCAGAAACCCAACGGTTTTTACGGCATGTGGACCATTGAAATTGAAGGCGGCTCGGTAGGCTGGCTTCAGGTTTTTGAAAACAACGGATTTCTTGATGCCGATTTGCTCTGGCAGGGAGGAAGTGTTTTACCAGTACAAAGTGTTTTGTTGCTTGACGATGACAACCTGCTTGTGATGCGTGCACGGGAGATTACCCGCGAAGACAAAGACGGAAAAGAACGAAAAATGGTGGCGCCTCACCTGTTTAAAATCACCCGCAGTGGTGACCGCATTTCCGGTGTTTCCATGCAACCTGCACGTGATGGAATGAAAACAAACCAGACCAAATTTTATGGTTGGAAACTCCCCGATGTGCCGTCTGCACCAGACCTGTCGAAAGTAAAATACGGCCAGCCGGTAAAACTGTTCAACGGAAAAGACCTTTCGGGCTGGAAACTCATTAACCCGAACCAGACCAACGGATTTAAAGTGGTTGACGGCGTATTGGTTAACGACCCGGTGCAAAAAGAAGGAGAACGCATTTCTTATGGGAACATCCGCACCGAACAAGAGTTCGAAGATTTTAATCTGACACTGGAGGTGAACATTCCGGAAGGAAGCAACAGCGGTGTTTACCTGCGCGGCATGTACGAAATTCAGGTAATGGATTCCTATGGACGGGAACTCGATTCACACAACATGGGCGCTCTCTACAGCCGAATCACCCCGACGGTGGCTGCTGAAAAACCGGCAGGCGAATGGCAAACTTTGGACATTACGTTGTGCGACCGCCATATAACCGTAAAACTTAACGGCACTACCATTATTGACAACCAACCGGTTTACGGACCAACCGGCGGCGCCATGAAAGCTGATGTTTTTGCCGCAGGTCCCATCTATCTGCAGGGCGACCACGGTAAAGTTTCGTACCGGAATATGGTACTCACACCAATTGTGAAATAATGTAGATTTATTTTTTTCAGCCACTTAATCCTTCAAGGTTCTCAAAACTTTGAAGGATTATTTTTTAGTATTACCTCATTTCCCAAATCTTTCCGTAATTTAGGGTTATTGAAAATGAGATGATAAAATGAATTCAAAAATATTTTTTATCCTGATTGCCATGGTAATTCAACACAAGGCTTTTGCCCAGATTTCTGAAGAGATTAAAAAGGAAGCCCGGAATCAAACCGGTTATGCACTGGAATTGTGCAAACACCTGCATCAAAATCCTGAACTATCATTTCAGGAATTTGAAACGGCAAAACGGATGGCTGCTGAATTACGAAAAGCCGGTTTTGAAGTCACCGAAAAGATGGGTGGCAACAATGTAGTGGGCGTTCTCAGGAACGGCGAGGGCCCGGTAGTCATGCTGCGCACCGACATGGATGCGTTGCCGGTGCAGGAAAAAACCGGACTGGAATTTGCCAGTACCAAAACAGCTAAAAATCAGAACGACGAAGAAGTGCCGGTGATGCACGCCTGCGGCCACGACATCCATATGTCGGTTTGGACGGGAACGGTTCACACACTGGCTGCGCTGAAAGAACACTGGAAAGGAACCCTGGTGGTTATTGCCCAGCAAGCTGAAGAAGTCAGCGGCGGCGCAGATTTAGCTATCAAATCCGGGCTGTTTACCCGCTTCCCGAAGCCCGATTATGCTCTGGCGTACCACATTAATCCTGAACTGGAATCGGGAAAGATTGGCCTGGTGGGAGGGCCTGTTTTTGCCGGGGTGGAAACCATGGAAATTACCGTTTTTGGAAAGGGCGGGCACGGCGCTTATCCTGAAAAATGCATCGACCCCATCGTAATTGCCTCGCGCATTGTTACGGACTTGCAAACCATCGTCAGCCGCGAAATCAGTCCGCTGGAACCGGCAGTGGTTACAGTGGGCTCCATTCACGGCGGCACCCGTCCCAACATCATTCCCGACGAAGTTAAAATGGAACTTACCCTGCGCTATTATTCCGATGAAGTTATAGAACAGGTAATTTCAGCTATCCGCCGGATTTGCAACTCAGCTGCGCAAATGGCAGGCATGCCCGACGACCGGCTGCCGGAAGTTGTGGTTTTGGATGAATACACCCCACCGGTTTTGAATAATCCGGAACTAAGCGAAAAATTGCACGGTTTCGCCTCAGAAATAATCGGGGCTGAAAATATTGTTAAAACAGCACCGGCTATGGTAGCTGAAGATTTTGGCATTTACGGCCGTACTCCTGAAAACATTCCCATCTGCCTCATCTGGCTGGGAAGTACCAGTCCTGAACTCATGCAGCAACTAAAAGCCGAAGGAAAGGAACCTTACCCGCTACATTCACCACACCTCAATCCCGATTACGAGAAAACCATTGAAACCGGGATAAAAGTGATGGCAGGGAATGTGGTTGGACTAATGAATTAAAACTTCACCCCCGTCAGTTTCTCCGAAACCTCCCACAACTTCTTCGCATCTTCTTCGTTGTGTGAACGGCTGTTGGACTGCACTTTAACCGGATAGCCTTTCAATTCCATAAAACCATTGGGGCCATAATATTCGCCGCCCTTCACATGCGGATCAACCGAAGCTCTTACTTGCGGTAACGCGCCCATTTTACCTTCCTGTGAAATGGCTTTAAACGCAGGACCAACGAGGCGGAAATACCATTTTTCATCGAGGTAGCGGAACAGGTCAGTTTGCGAAACACCCGGATGTGCAGCTACCGAAATGCAGTCGGTTTTATTCGATTCAAAGAAGCGCTGCAACTCGTAGGTAAACAGCAGGTTGGCCAACTTCGACCGACCGTAGGATTTCATGGGTGAATACCCTTTCCCGTTTTCAAAAAGCAGGTTGTCAAAATCCATTTTTCCCTGCTTGTGCGCCATACTGCTCACATTCACCACCCGCGATTTGGGAGTTTTTTCCAGAACTGGCAGTAGCAATCCGGTTAAGGCAAAATGTCCCAGATGATTGGTCCCCAACTGTCCTTCGAAACCATCTTTGGTTTTAAAGTATGGTGTCGTCATAATTCCGGCGTTGTTGAGCAACACGTCCAGCCGGGAGTGATTTTGCTGAAAATTTTTGACAAACCGGTGAACTGAATTCAGGTCTGCCAGGTCAAGTTCAGCTACTTCAATTTTTCCTTCAGGAATATTCTTCAGAATTTCAGTTTTGGCCTTCCCGCCTTTCTCAAGCGAGCGACAGGCCATTATAACCTCTGCACCTTTTCCGGCAAAAACTTTCACCGACTCAAAACCGAGGCCGCTGTTCCCTCCGGTAACTATAATTGTTTTCCCACTTAAATTGGAAATGTCTTTTGTTGTCCAGTTCTCTTTCATTGTAAATTTTGTCTAATTTTTAAATCATAAAATAAAACAAAAAAATTCGGATTAAGTTCAGGTGATAAACAGAAGTTCAATTCAGATTTCCTTTGCCACCAGCATGGCAGTGTATCCCAGGTAAACCAGCAGTAAAATAACGGCTTCCCATCGGTCCAGCTTTTTTTTGCCACCGGTAAACATGGCAATAAAAAGAAACAATGTGCCTCCGGCCAGCAGGTACATGTCGGTGTTAAAAACCGGATTGAAAGTAACCGGAGAAACCACAGCGCTGGTTGCAATAACCAGAAAAATGTTGAAAATGTTGGAGCCAATTATGTTTCCTACTGCAATGTTGGTGTTCTTTTTCAGCGCAGCCACCACCGAAGTTGCCAACTCTGGCAGCGAAGTGCCGATAGCCACTATAGTAAAACCAATTATTTTCTCGCTCAAACCCAGGATAGTAGCAATATCTACTGCATTATTTACTACCAACCGTCCGCCAATTACCAGTCCGGCCAAACCAATTACGATAAAAAGAATCATCTTAAAAACCGGCATTTCATTTACCACCACTTCCTTTGGAGCGGTGTCAGTTTTTGAAAGACGATAAATATAAGCCATAAAAAACCCGAACATCAGGAGCAAAACCATACCGTCGAGTCTGGAAATTATCAGATTTCGATGCAGGAAAAAATCGTTGGCCAGCAAAAATAGCAGAACAACAGCTCCCAGCGAAAGCGGAATCTCTTTCCACGTGGTGCTCGACTGCACCACCAACGGATAAATAATCCCCGTTATTCCCAAAATCAGAAAAAGATTGGCAATATTACTTCCCAAAACATTACCCAAAACAATATCATTGAAATTCTGTGCCGATGCTGTGATGTTCACAACCAACTCGGGCGCCGATGTTCCAAAAGCAACAATGGTTAATCCAATTACAAGATCTGAAACGTTGTATTTTTTCGCCAGTGCAGAAGCACCACTCACCAGTAAATCGGCACCTTTAATTAGAACCCCAAGACCAAGTGCCAGAAGCAAACTGTTTACCAACATCTTTTCCCGTATTAATTCGGATGCAAAAAAACAAATATTCCGCCGATTAGCAAAACGTGTGTGTGAACACATCTTCCTTGTTATAAACTTTTTTATCGATTCATTAAAAAAATATTCAACTAAAAATGACCAACATAAATAAACCTGGTTTTTAGATTGCCATAAAAAAAGTGTGTGCGCACACATTTTTACTTTGATATTGAATTTCATTTCTTTAGATTTGAAAAAAATTAACGACAAAACCGGTGAAGCGAATCAAAAAAGTCACCATTCAGGATGTAGCCCGGTATGCCAACGTTTCGGCGGGCACTATCGACCGGGTTATTCACAACCGCGGGAAGGTTTCTGCAGATAAAAGAAAAAAAATTGAAGAGGCCATTGAAAAACTGAACTTTAATCCCAATCTGCTGGCACGTACGCTGGCTCTGGGAAATCAATATACTATCTGTGTGTTGGTGCCTGCTGCTCCCTACCCTGGACATTACTGGTCGATGCCGCTGCACGGGCTGGAAATGGCTGCATCTCAGTACAAGGATTACGGCATCGTTACAGAATACTTCTTTTACGATTTATTCGATGAAAAAAGCTTTACAAAACAAGCTGCTGTCATTACTGAACTTGATCCAAACGGTGTTGTACTTGCCCCGCTTTTTCTGCAGGAAAGCAAGCTGTTTACAGAAAAATTAAAACAAAAAGCCATTCCCTATGTGTTCATCGATGCCGATATTCCCGAAGGAAAAAGTTTGTCCTACATCGGGCCCGATGTGCAACAAAGCGCATACATTGCCGGACGCCTGCTCAACTCTGTGCTTCCCCCAAAAGCCGAAATCCTAATGCTGAATATGGTTAAAGGCTTTGAAAATGCATCGGCACTCAAACGCATGGAGGAAGGATTCAGAGGATATTTCAGCAAAAGCGATTTGGCAGAAAATAAAACCATTCACACCTTAACCATTCAGTCAACTCAAAAAGAGGAAGTTTTTCGCGAACTCACAAAATTTTACATCAAAAATCCGGCAGTAAATGGTGTTTTTGTGACCAATTCCAAAGCTTTTCTTGTAGCTGAATTTCATCGCAACCACGACCTGGACAACCGGTTGGTAGGTTACGATCTCATACAAGCGAACATCGACCATCTGCGTCACGGAAGTATCGATTTTTTAATCTCACAAAGCCCTGTACAGCAAGGGAAAAGAGCTGTTCAAACGCTATTCAATTATTTTATCATGAAAAAAGAACCGGAAAAAATTCAGCATGTACCGCTGGATATTATCATCCGTGAAAATCTTGATTTTTATATCAGTTTCAACCGGCATTTTCAAAACGGAACAAAAAACAATCAATAAACGAGAATATTATGGATAAAAATTTCAATTCGAGAAGGGATTTTATTAAGAAATCAGCAGGCGTTTCTGCCGGACTGATGATTGGCGGAATTCTTCCCGGTTTCAGTGCAGAAAGCTACCGGCGAATTATGGGTGCCAACGACATGCTTCGGGCTTCGGTAATGGGAGTCAACTCGCGCGGAAATGCACTGGCACAGAACTTTGCTTTTCAGGAAAACTGCGAGGTTATTTATGTGTGCGATGTGGATTCACGTGCGGTTGAAAAATGCTCGGCAAACGTACAAAAAGTACAAAGCAAAAAGCCGCAGGGGTTTGAAGATTTCAGAAAGTCACTGGAAAGTAAAGACGTGGACTTGCTGGTAGTTGCAGCCCCCGACCACTGGCATGCCCCGGCAGCGCTACTGGCTATGCAGGCGGGCAAACATGTTTATTTGGAAAAACCCTGCAGCCACAGTCCGCGCGAAGGCGAAATTCTG
>CAZCPH010000165.1:0-1408 GCA_964500105.1 uncultured Mariniphaga sp.
TGGTTTCGCCAGCTGCATTGGTGTAATTCCCGCTCATGTAAAAAACAGGCTCTGAACCGGCATCTTCCTTCTCTCCTTTCACCTTCAGCTCAATCTCGTCGTAATACCCCGGCTGCAAAATAAAGTTGCCGAAAATTATGGTTGAATCCAGCAAATCGACCCGCTGCGGACCGTTCCATTTGTATTCAATTTCAATGGAATCGCGGCCGGTTATCAGACTTTCCATTTCTGCTTCCAGTTTCACCGATGAAATCAAAATATCTACAATTTCCCAACTTACATACGGAGACTCTGCGACGGCAGATTTGGTGTTAACGCCCGAAACAGGCAAATTGTAACTTTGGTTCAGGGCAACCATTCTCACGCCCAAATCAGAAGAGCCGGTTTTGTCTGAATCTTCTTTCTGGCAGGCATAAAAACCCATTGTCAACACGGCTAAAACAACGGCTAAAGCTTTCATTCTTCTCATAGCAAATAGTTTTTCTGTTTGTCTGTTTCAAAAACGAACAGCTTCATCAAAAATTATAATACCATTAAATCTTTTTTTATTTAATGCCAATGCAGATACACGAAGAAGCTGTTTCCGGTTAATTAACCGCCAGTTAACCAGCAGACTTTCACAGCCAATTTACCCGTTAAAGTTTAATTGCCGCATTGAAAATCCTGAAACTGCCTGATTATTCCCCACCAGTATAGGTGATTTGCGGTTTTGAGTGGTAGTTACGGCGTTTCCAGAAGCGCAGCAAAAAGTCGATGTCTTCCAGATAAAGTTTTCCGGGAAACCAGCAAATTTACTCTGTTTACGTAAGAATTCACCTAAAAGGAAAACAGCCATAATATTTTCCAATCTATAGTTTTTCCCAAAATTAGTTCTGTAAAAAAATTCTATTCAACGGAATTCCTTGCGCTACCTGATGTTATCGAGCTTATTCCGCACCTCTTCCACCTTGATTCGCTGCTTTTCTATTTCGCGCACTTTATTTTTCTGGTCCTGCACATTTTTCCGTGTTTTCCGGTCGAAACGCGAGGCAGCGCGGCGTGCTTTCTTTATTTCCTTCTCGGTTTCCTTCAGCTCATCTTTTACGGTTTCCCGCTCTGCATCAGGATTTTCCGCCAAAATAACCCGTTCACTTTTCAGAATCTCTTCCTGGTAGCGTGCCTCCGCCTGAAGGGTTTCCCTTTCCTGTTCGGCATCTTCCTTTTTCCGGTCGTACGATTTATTTTGACGAATGAGTTTGTCGAGATTGCGTTCCAGCGATTTCAACTGATTTTCTTCGGCCCTGAGCTCTTTTTCCACCGCCAGCCGGTAGAGTTCCACTCCGTAATCGCGAATAAACCGGATTGCTGCATCGGTATGTTGTGTAGAATCGGCACCCAGAAATCCATTTTCGGTTTGCAGAAAAATACG
>CAZCPH010000165.1:1418-4397 GCA_964500105.1 uncultured Mariniphaga sp.
GGGGCTGGTGCTTCATGGCGCGATGAAGGAAATCGGTTTGCCGCATCGGTTTGTCGGGTAGAGTCGGCACCCATAAATCCGTTTTCGGTTTGCAGAAATACGCGAACATAAATATGCCCGGGAAACGAAGATACCTGAGTGATAACATTCATTGGAAACGGAGCAATTTCGCCAATGAGCACATTGTTTACCAGCCATTCGTCCTTCACTTTTTTCATTTTGGAAGTTTTCTTAAACAACGCCGGCGGCACAATGGTTTTTTTCCACAACTCAATGGCTTCGTGTTGTGTGGCCTGCGGAACCCTCACTTCAAAGGCAGGTTGAATCCCCAGCGATGACGGCCGGTTTTCGAGGGTAACAACAATGGAGTCCTGAGCTGCAAGTATGGTGGCAACCAGAACAAACGACAGGGTAAAATAAATCTTCATTTTCATTCTTTTTTCTGATTGGTCATACGAATTATTTTTTCTTATGTTATAAATTTTTCCGTATTCCTGATGGATGGTGTCCTTCCGGGTTGTTTAACGGATTTAAATTTCTCTGAAAAACAAAAAAGGATAGGATCCTTTTTTCTGCTGCGAGAGATGCCATTCTTCTGGTACGGGAAAAAGCTGACGATTAGAACAGCTCCGCTTTCACCGAATTGTAATAAATGGTTGTGGTGGCTTCGAAGCCCGAATCGGTGCCAATTATAATCCACAGATTGCCGTTCTCATCGGTAGTTGCACCAAACGGCGTTTCGTTGGTTACGGTTTTCAGCGTATAAACAGCCTGATCGGTATCGTTTGAAAAATCGCCGATAACCACCATGTCTTCACCGCTTTGCGCCTGGTTGTTTTTATCGATGTTCATCCGGTACATGTTCTGGTCGTCTTTTACCTTTTTGGGTTCGGTGGTTGTTGCGCCGGCTTTAATGTAAACCGATTCGCCCGGACTGCTGCCCACACCAAAAGTTCCGTCGGAAACATTGGTGGCAAACTCTATGGTAAACGTGATAAAATAGACCTTCCCGGGCTCCAGTCCTGCAACTTTTCGTTTGATGAACATAAACAAGTCGTCGCTGTGGTTGTTGCCCGAAAGCTTGAGTGCAAACTGGCTCTGGTCCAGCGGTTCGGGCAGCGTGTCGTGCTCAAACAAAAGCTCATAAAACGACTCCTGTGCTACCGGATAATCAGCAAAATCAGCGGTCCACTCTTCGGTTCCTTCAGCAAAGTCAAAGTAAAATTCCACCGGATCGGGTTGGTCGAGGTTTTTGTCGCTGCACGCGAACAACGCAAACAAGACAGCGATTAAAGTAATTTTTTTCATAGTCCGGAATTTAATTCATCAGCACTTCATCAACCTCTTCGTCTGAACGCAAACAGAAGTTGTGTTTATCTGCCCCAAAAATAGGAAAAATTACTTTTAATGTACGTTATCGCTGGCGAACCATTCGGCAAAGGATGTAACGGTTTCAAAAAGACGTATGCTAAACAGTTCCGCTTCTGCGGGTAAGTGCTGTCGAAGGATACCGGCAATGTGGGTTGCTATGTTTTCTGTTGTGGGCTGAAATCCAACCACAAGAATCCGGTCGGTTGTTTTACGTAACAGATCAATTTGTTCCTGTGGAACCAGTTTGTTCACCATAAGGGAATGGTCGAACCGGTTAACAATTTCAGACTTTACCATGCGTTTAAGGTCTCCAAAGTCCATTACCATACCGTCTTTGGGATGCCCGGGTTGATTCAGTGGTTCTCCAATCAAAGTTACTTCCAGATTATAGGAATGCCCGTGAATGTTGCGGCACAGCCCGTCGTAATTGTATAGCGCATGTGCCATTTCGAAATGAAACCGTTTGGTTACCCTGATTTTTGGCATGGTGTAAATTTCTGTTTCCGGGGACAAAAGTATCTAAAAATTAAGGAACATTATCCTTTATTTTCTATGTCTTTCTATTTTATTTAGTTCTGATTTAGATTATTTTAATTCGTCAAGAAAATCAGTCCAGAAAACAATTTTTGTCTTTTCAATTTTTTTAAGAACCAGTAAATCTTCGTCTCCTGTAACCAGAAAATCTGCTTTACTATCTATAGCAAGGTTTAATAAAAAATTGTCTTTGTAATCCCTGCATTTCTGAATATTGGACGATACCTCAATCAGTTTTCCATACCTGTCAAACAATCTTAAAAGTGCTGTAACATTGCTTTCTGAGAAATATTTCCCAAATTTTGGTCTTTTGGCAACTGTCAAAAATTCATCCAGCAATTCCCGCGAAAAAATAAGCTTTATTTTTCCTCCCAATAACAAATCATCAATAAAGTCGAGCTGTTTGGAAATAAGAAAACTTATCCAAAGATTTGTATCAAGAATAACTTTCTTACTTTTCATACCGGGCTTTTCTTACTGACTCCACCTCTGCTGTTATTTCATCGAGAGACGGCGCATTTTCTGCGTTTGATCTGAATTTTTCCAATAGTTCTCTAAATTCAGCTTTTACTTTGCCTCTTTTAATTTTAATTAAATCTAAATCAGCCATATTTTTTAGTAGTGATTTGGCTTTTGGATTCAAAATATCAATTCTTAAAGTTTCCATATATCCCAATTTTTATCAAAGATATTAATTTTCTCATTTTGTTGCGAATCTCAAACAGTAAGCAGCCAAAAAGCTTAGCGTACAATTATCAGCTGTAATAATGAAAATACTGAATTCATCCACAATTTTTTTACTTTTGTGGGCTGAAAGTTTGAGATTAAAAATACGATGACAAAAAGACCGACAGTTTTAAGCGGGATACGGCCAACCGGATATTTACACCTCGGAAATTATTTTGGGGCAGTGCGTAATTTTGTGCGGATGCAGGACGATTTCAACTGCTTCTTTTTTATTGCAGACCTGCACTCGCTAACCACGCACCCTACGCCCGAAAATCTTCAGGCAGGAGTAAAACAGGTGCTGGCGGAATACCTGGCTTGCGGAATTGACCCCGAAAAGGCTACCAT
>CAZCPH010000165.1:4407-7196 GCA_964500105.1 uncultured Mariniphaga sp.
GATGTGCCGGAAGTGACTGAATTGTACACCATTCTGAACATGAATGCCTACCTCGGAGAACTGGAGCGTACCACTTCGTTTAAAGACAAGGCGCGCCAGCAACCCGACAACGTGAATGCAGGGCTTCTTACGTATCCGGTGCTGATGGCTGCCGACATCATCATCCACAAAGCCAACTATGTGCCGGTGGGGAAAGACCAGGAGCAAAACCTGGAAATGGCCCGCAAATTTGCCAAACGGTTCAACCACATGTACAAAAATAAGGTGTTCCCGATGCCGAAGCCTTACACTTTCGACGGAAAAGATATGATAAAAGTTCCGGGGCTGGACGGCAGCGGTAAAATGGGCAAATCGGAAGGCAACGCCATCAACCTGTTCGAAGACCCGAAATCCATCCGCAAAAAAGTAATGCGGGCAGTTACCGACTCGGGCCCTACCGAAATGAACCAGGAAAAACCCGAACCCATTCAGAACCTGTTTACACTTATGGAAATTGTTTCGGAGCCGTCAACAGTAGCGCACTTTAACGAGCTGTACAACAAGTGCGAAATCCGTTACGGCGACATGAAAAAGCAACTGGCTGAGGATATTATCGCTTATACCTCTCCCATCCGCGAACGAATTATTGACATTTTGGAAAATGATGCGTATCTTGCACAGGTTGCAAAAACAGGTGCGGAGAAAGCACGCGAGTCGGCCTCAAAAACGCTGGCCGAAGTGAAAAATGTGGTAGGATTTAAAAGGTTGTTTTAACACAACATATACCCTAATTTGCATTGATGCCGGGCTGTTGCCCGGCTTTTTTGTCTAAAAAACCATACAATCTGATTTTGTTTGACATGAATAGAAGATTAAAACTCCATTTTACCACTATTTTGCTATTTGCAGTTTTTTCAGTTTTTGGTCAGCTGAAACTTCCCAAACTTGTGAGCGACGGCATGGTTTTGCAGCGAAATACCGAGGTAAAAATATGGGGGTGGACTGCTCCAAATGAAAAAGTACAGGTTCATTTTTCAGATGAAATATACGCTGCAACGGCAAGTGAAACGGGAGAATGGGAGATAAAACTTTCGGATCTGGAAGCGGGCGGTCCGCACACCATGCAAATTATTTCAAACGATACGGTAACACTGAACAACATTCTGATTGGCGATGTGTGGGTTTGTTCGGGACAGTCGCAAATGGACATCGACATGAACCGGGTGAGTCCGCTTTATGAAGAAGAAATCAGAAATGCCGGCAACGAAAACATCCGGTATTTCACAGTTCCCACTGCTTACGATTTTAACTCTCCGCAGAAAGACCTGCCTTCGGGAAAATGGGAAAGTATCAGTCAGGAAAACATTTTGCGGGTTTCGGCCATTGCATACTTCTTTGCTGATGAGCTGTGGAAAATGTATAAAATTCCGGTTGGTATCATCCGCTCAAGCCTCGGTGGTTCGCCGGCTGAAGCATGGATGAGCGAAGATGCCATTAAAGAATTTCCGGAGCATTTTCAGGAAGCGCAAAAGTTTAAAAATTCGGAATATATCCGTCAGATTGAAGAAACCGACCGGAAAAATTCCGCTTCGTGGTATGCTGAACTGAACCAGAAAGACGAAGGATATAAAAATCTGAAAACGACATGGCATCAAGCCGAATTTGATGATTCGGACTGGAATGAAATGGAAATTCCGGGTTACTGGGCCGATGCAGAATTGGGCCAGGTGAACGGTGTGGTCTGGTTCCGGAAAACCATTGAAATCCCTGCAAATCTGGCCGGAAAACCTGCCCGGCTAAACATGGGTCGTATTGTAGATGCCGATTCGGTTTTTGTGAACGGAAAATTTGTAGGATCGGTAAGCTATCAGTACCCGCCAAGAAGATACCAGATTCCTGAAAATGTTCTGGTTGAAGGAGAGAACACCATTGTTGTGCGCGTGGTGAGCAACAGCGGCCGCGGCGGCTTTGTGCCCGACAAACCTTACGAACTGTTGATTGAAGACACCAAAATCGATTTAAAAGGAATGTGGCGCTACCGGTTGGGAGCAGAGATGGAACCTGCACCGGAACAAACCTTTGTGCGATGGAAACCCACCGGCCTGTTCAATGGTATGATTTCCCCGCTGACCAGCTATGCCATTAAAGGAGTTATCTGGTACCAGGGCGAATCGAATGCAGAACGGCCCGATGAATACGCCGGATTGTTTCCGGCAATGATTCAAAACTGGCGCGAGAAATGGAATCGCGGCAATTTCCCGTTCCTGTTTGTGCAACTGCACAATTTTATGGAAAGTTACGACTACCCCACTGGAAGTAACTGGGCCCGCACCCGCGAAGCGCAAACAAAAGCTTTGAAATTGCCCAACACCGCTATGGCCGTAGCCATCGATTTGGGTGAATGGAACGACATTCACCCGCTGAACAAAAAAGATGTGGCCAAACGGCTGGCACTTGCTGCCCGAAAAACAGCGTATCACGAATCAGATCTGGTAGCTTCAGGTCCCGCTTTTCAATCGATGAAAATTAAAGGCAAAAAGGCTATATTAACTTTTTCAAATGTGGGTAGCGGCCTTGTGGTAAAAGGCTCACAAAAACTCAAACACTTTGCCATTTCCGGAGAAAACCGGGAATTTGTTTGGGCAAAAGCCAAAATCAAAGGCGATAAAGTTATCGTGTGGAGTCCAAAGGTAAGAAACCCGGTTGCAGTGCGTTATGCCTGGGCCGACAATCCCGAAGGGGCCAACCTTTACAATAAGGACGGATTGCCGGCAATACCATTCCGAACCGATGACTGGTAAACCAGATGA
>CAZCPH010000166.1:0-7117 GCA_964500105.1 uncultured Mariniphaga sp.
ATGGACGATGACCAGGAAGCTAAAAAAGCCATCGACGAATTGAACAATGCCGAACTAAGCGGACGTAACATTAAAGTGAATGAATCACGTCCAAGATCAAACGACTCCCGCGGTGGCGGTGGTGGTGGTCATCGCAGAGGCGGCGGTGGCGGTTTTAACAGAAGAGAACGTTATTAACGAACTGCTTATGCAAGGAAAAGTTAAATGGTACGATGCTGTAAAAGGTTTTGGCTTTATTCATACCGAAGAAGGCAAAGACATTTTTGTGCACCGCACCGGAGTTAAAGATGCTCAGTTTGGGCTTGAACAAGATCAGACTGTTCAGTTTGAAACAAAGGAAAGCGACCGCGGACCGGTAGCTTTTAATGTGGAAGTTATCTAAAGAATATAGTACTCAGTAAAAAGGGTCTTGTGCAAACAAGACCCTTTTTTGATGGTTAAATTTTTTGGGATAGACAGAAAATCCCTATTTCAAAGATTTATAAACATAACCGGCTGCAATTGCCCCCAGAATCGGAATTAAAATGAACAACCACAATTGCGATAACGCCCAGTCGCCTACAAATACTGCCTGACTAATACTTCTGGCCGGGTTAACCGACGTGTTGGTTACCGGAATACTGATGAGGTGAATCAAGGTTAAAGCCAATCCAATGGCAAGGCCTGCAAAACCTTTTGGTGCTTTTTCATCTGTTGCCCCCAGAATGATCAACAGAAACATAAACGTCATTACAAATTCGGATACAATGGCGGCCAGCAAACTGTATCCCCCGGGCGAATGTTCGCCATATCCGTTTGCGGCAAAGTTTCCAATTTCTGAACCATTGCCGGTTGCAATAATGTATAATACAGCCGCTGCTGCAATACCACCCAGAATCTGGGAAATTACATAAGGCAAAATGGTTTTGCCGTTAACCCTGCCACCTGCCCATAAACCTATGGTAACCGCAGGATTTAAGTGAGCACCTGAAATGTGCCCCAGTGAATAAACAATGGTTAAAACTGTTAACCCGAACGCAAGTGAAACGCCAACCAGGCCAATTCCAATGTCCGGAAAATTTGCAGCAAGCACGGCACTGCCGCAGCCACCCAAAACCAACCAAAAGGTACCAATAAATTCAGATACATTTTTTTTCATATCTACCGTTTTAGTTCCTACTCGTAAGGCTTTTCGGTTTCGCCCCGTTTTTTATAGTGGGTACTGGATTCCACTTTGTGATTATGTTAGGGTTTTAAAGTTAGGAATTTCAATTGGTTAAAACAACGCTAATGTTTACTTTTGACTTTTTCCAAAGAAATCAAATCAATGAAAGCAGTTTACTACGAAAAATTTCAGGGGCCGGTGGAGGTGCGCGATGTGCCAAAACCTGAAGCAGGTGCAGGCAGTGTAGTGGTTAAAGTTGAAGCAACCGGACTTTGCCGCAGCGACTGGCACGGCTGGATGGGCCATGATTCGGATATCAGATTGCCTCACGTGCCGGGTCACGAACTGGCCGGAGTGGTAGTGAAAACCGGAGAAGGTGTGAAAAACTGGAAACCTGGCGACCGCGTAACCGTTCCGTTTGTGGGTGGTTGCGGACATTGTCCGGAATGTAATTCAGGCAATCATCAGGTTTGTGATCATCAGTTTCAGCCGGGGTTTACCGCCTGGGGCTCGTTTGCCGAATTTGTGGAAATTCAGTATGCCGATACCAACCTGGTACGTCTGCCGGACGAAATGAGTTTCGAAACCGCTGCCAGCCTCGGTTGCCGGTTCATCACATCGTTCCGCGCTGTTGTTGACCAGGGAAAAGTAAGCGCCGGACAATGGGTGGCGGTGCATGGTTGCGGCGGGGTGGGGTTGTCGGCTGTTATGATTGCAGCAGCTGCCGGTGCCAATGTAGTGGCGGTGGATATAGACAATGAAAAACTGCAACTGGCGAAAAAAGTGGGTGCAACTGTTTTTTTGAACGCAAGAGAAATTAACGACATTCCAACCGCCTTGCAGAAAGCCTCTGGTCGTGGAGCACACGTTTCCATCGATGCACTGGGCAGCCAGGAAACCTGTTTCAATTCTGTTGCCTGTTTGCGAAAACGCGGTAAACATATTCAGGTTGGATTAATGACCGGTGACCACCGGCATCCGAAAATTCCAATGGACAAGGTCGTTGCAAACGAACTGGAAATCATCGGTAGTCACGGGATGCAGGCGTTTCGGTACAACGAGATGTTTGAAATGATTCATTCAGGTAAATTAAATCCTGAACTATTGATTGGCAAAACCATTTCGCTGGAAGAGGCTCCTCAGGCTTTGATGGATATGAATAAGTTTGAAAATTCGGGTGTTACGGTAATTAACAGATTTTAGCATTGCGGAATAGAATAAAATTTGTTGTATTTTTATTTACAACTATTATGGTTCTACGGTTGATGGAATTGAATATCTTCTGATATTGAAATTTTGACTAACAGCAAAAAATTGAATCCGAAATTGAATTGAAAGAAATGGAAAAACTCAAAATTACACTCGTTCAGCCCGATATCATTTGGGAAAACTGCGAAGCCAACCTGAAAAAGTATTCAGAAATGTTGGCGGATGTGGAGCAGACGAACGTTATTATTTTACCTGAAATGTTTACCACCGGTTTTTCTATGAACCCCGAAAAGCTGAGGGAAAACATGGACGGGCCCTCGGTACAATGGATGAAATCGCTGGCCAACGAAAAAAATGCGGCAGTTACCGGAAGTCTCATTATCGAAGAAAACGGCAAATCATTCAATCGTTTTTTGTGGATTTTTCCAGACGGGAAAGTTGAGATTTACGACAAACGCCACCTGTTTACCATGAGCAGCGAGCATTTGCACTATTCGCCGGGGAACAAAAAACTGGTGGTGGAATATCTGGGCTGGCGGTTTTGTCCGCTCATTTGTTACGATTTGCGGTTTCCGGTGTGGAGCAGAAATACCGAAAATTATGATGTGCTGCTGTATGTGGCCAACTGGCCATCGCCCCGACATCATGTGTGGAAAAACCTGCTGATGACGCGCGCCATCGAAAATCAAAGTTATTGTATTGGAGTTAACCGGGTTGGAACAGATGGTACGGGGTTAAACTATTCAGGAGATTCTGCTATGGTTGACCCAAAAGGTTTTGCTTCGTTTCTTGGCGAAAATGAACGTGTAAACACGTTTGAATTATCGTACGAAGATTTACAGCTGTTTCGTAGAAAATTTCCGGTGCTCGAAGACCGGGATAGTTTTCAAATCGATTAGAATTCCAGTACCATTCCGGTTTTCAACTGCCTGTTTTGAAAAGCTGCGTAAAATGCTGCCAACGCAGGCAGTTCGGTGCAATGCGACGGGAAAACCTGTTCAATTTTGTTTGTTTTGAAATATTCGATGGTTTTCCGTGTTTGTTCGTTTTGTTCTTTCAGGTGAAAACCGCCCAGAACAGCTTTTATTGTTGAAATTCCGGTTACCATTTTTGCCCGCTCCAAAATGTTGCATATGCCTGAATGCGAACATCCTGTAATTACCATCAGCTTCTTTTTTACAATGGCAGCCAGCGCCGAATCATCGGGAATAAAATCGTCGTTCCCCAAATCGTCCACAAAAGAGGTGGATTGAGCTTCGTAATTATTTTTGCGTTGAATTTCACCCAGAAACCAAAGGTTTTCTGAAATCTGAACCGGAACTTTGGCCTCAGTTAAATTGAACCGGCGTTCAACCTCTTTTTTGGAAAGTGACAAACCCACCGGCGTAAAGTCTTTTTTCCGAAACCGCCGGATAAACGCATCAGGATGTGCAACAAGTCGTTTGTTTTCAAGGTGTTTTAATCCGTCTCCGTGGTCCCAGTGGCCATGACTGAGCACAACGGTTTTTACATCGTTTTCAATGTCAATTCCCAGTTGCCCGGCATTTTTCAGAAAAACATCGGAATGGCCGGTGTCGAACAAAATTTTTTGGTCGTCAATTTCAATGAGGTAAGAAAGACCGTGTTCAGCCAGAAATTTTCCGCCAGCGGTGTTTTCTGTAAGAATAGTTATTTTCATTTTTTGCAATCGATTTTAAAGATGAAAAAAGCAGCCGAAGCAATAATAATCATAAACAGGGCAAAGAATGCTTTAAATCCGAAAAGCTGAATTAAAGTTCCGCCCAGTAACGGGAAAAGCGCCGGAAGTATGTTGCCGGCACCGGCAAATCCTGTGTACAATGCACGGTTTTCGTTGCCCGAAATTTCGAGTAACAGCCCGTTCATGGTCATGGTGTAAAGCGAATAAACCACACCACCTGCCACAAAAATGTATTTCAAGCCTTCAATTCCCGAAATCCCCCAGGCCAGTCCGCCCAGCAGCAGTGTCAGTGCCACATTGCTGTATAGCAAAACATTGTATTTCAGCTTTTTTGCACCCAGTAAAACCAACAGGCTTACAAAAACAATTCCTATTATTTTGAACAACAGGAAGTTTCCGGTGTCGCTGCTTTGGGTCTGGAAGGTTTCTTTCGCATACAGAATGACGAACGGCAAAAACGAAATGGCAATGCCCTGTGTGTTAATGAATCCCAGAAAATACAGCAGTTTTTTGTTCGATTTCAGTTCCTGTTTCATTACATGAATAAAGTTTCTCACTCCCGAAATTTTCATGTTCGACGGAACCGTTTCCCGTATGCTCCAGAAACCACCTGAAGCGACCAATAATAGTGCTCCACCAATGAAAAACATCAGGGCATAATTCACTGGGAAATCTTTCCAGACCAGCACCTTTTTTACCAGGAACGCTGCAGCAAAAACAATTACACCCGAAATAATCTGGTTTGAAGAAAAGAAGGTTTTCCTTTTTTTCGGGTTGACTGATTTTCCCAGTATATCGTAATAACTTACATTGGCAAACGCTCCGGCCAGCGAAAACAGGGTAATAAATAGAAATGCCAGCCAAAGAACGTATCCAACCTGTTCGCCTTTCAGTAAAAAAAGCAAACCGCCCAGCCCAACAAGCGAAAAAATGCGTGTATTGATGCCCGCGAGCAGAAATTTCTTTTTATAGGTTTGGTTGCTGAGGTAAGGAGCAAAAAACAATTGGGTAAAACTTGCGCCGCCCAGCATAATAGCAGTCATTATTCCGATGTGCATAGCTCCGCCACCGGCTTCTACCAGCATGGCCGGGATAATGGTGTCCACATCCATAAAATTTTTGGCCAGTGCCAGAAATCCTGCGTGCCACAAAAATGACCAGAAATTATGGTTCGAAATTTTTTTGGGTAATGTCATGTTCACATCGCTTTAAAGTCAGCGAAGATTATGAAATTTTTTTAGTTTTTCCCAAATTGATTTGAATTCCTGACCCGATTCCGAATCTGAAGCAAACTCTATAAGGCTTTGTTCTGCTACCATAGCATCCACCAATCGGGTGTCAAACGGGATTTTCCCAATCAGCGGAATGGAATTTTTGTGAAGAAACTGTTCCGTTTGTGCAGTGATCTCCGGATTGATGTCGTATTTGTTGATAACAGCAAAAACCGGAATGCGAAAAGATTGAACCAGTTCCAGCAGCCGTTTGGAATCGTGCAGGCCCGAAAGCGAAGGTTCAATAACCAGCAGTACTTTACCGGTTCCGGTAACTGAAGCAATAACCGGGCACCCAATTCCGGGGGGACCGTCGTTGATAATAAATTCCGCAGAAGTATTGACGGCTATTTCGTGTGCTCTTTTTCGGATTTCGGTAACCAGCCGGCCGGAATTTTCCTCCCCGGCACCCATTCGGGCATGTACCAGCGGACCAAACCGGGTTTCAGAGACAAACCATTTGTTGTTGTAGTACTGAACAGTGGTAATGGCCTGTTCAGGACAAATTCGTTCACACAGCCTGCACCCTTCGCACTGAAACGGATTTACTTCAGGAATTCCAGATACGCCTGGATGAATTGCGTTAAACCGGCAGTGCTCCTCACACAGTCCGCATACCGAGCATTTTTCAGGGTCAATGACTGCTTTGCCGCCGCTGCTGAATTCGTGTTCTTCCAAAATTTCAGGATTGAAAATGAGGTGCAAATCGGCAGCATCCACATCGTTGTCGCAAAACACCGCATTTTTGGCCAGCGACGCAATGGCAGCGGCCACACTGGTTTTTCCGGCGCCGCCTTTTCCGCTCAGTATGGTTATTTCCTGCATATTATTTTTTCGATGATTCCGCCGTAAATGTTTTCCAGTTCTTCCGGGATGTCATTCAACATCTCACCCGAAGAATACGATTGCGCAAACGCTCTCGAAAACGGGATTTTTCCCAGCAACTCAATGTTGTTTTTTTCCAGAAATGTGTAAACTTCATCAGATCCGAGACCTGCTTTGTTTACAATTACTCCGAATGGTTTTTGCAGTTCGTTCAATAATTCAACTGTTATTTTTAAGTCGTGCAGTCCAAATGGAGTAGGTTCAGTCACCAGAATCACATAATCAGCGTCAGAAACTGTTTCAACCACCGGACAACTGGTTCCGGGCGGTGAGTCAAGAATGGTAAAGTTTACGTTGCGGATCGCTTCTTTTTTCAGCTCTTTAATGAGTATGGTTTGCATGGCCGATCCCACTTCCAGCCTGCCTTCGGTAAAATCACTTCCATTTTCAGTCAGGTAGCGGGTTATTATTCCCAGTGGATGAGGCTTTTCTGCAATTGCGTTTTCGGGACAGGCCATCAGGCAAGCACCGCACGAATGGCAGAGGCCGGCATCCACGTCGGCAAACTTGCGGCTGGCAACTATTGTAATGGCATTAAATTCGCACCATTCCACACATTTCTTACAGAATGCGCAAACCGATGTGTTGATTTCCGGAATGTACTGACTGACTTGCTTTTGTTCGAGTGTTTTTAGTGACAAAAGAAACAAAGCATCATTGGGTTCTTCCACATCACAGTCCACGAGTTGCACCGTTTCTCCAGTCAGTTTTTTCCATAAATGAAAAAGACTTACTGCCACAGTCGTTTTTCCTGTTCCCCCTTTTCCGCTTGCAACAGCTATCTGCATGGTGTTATTTTTTCATTTTTTGGAAATCACAGCCTAAACCAATAATCTCTATCAATCTCTATCAATCTCCATTAATCTCCACCAATCTCCATTAATCTCCATTAATCTCCATTAATCTCCA
>CAZCPH010000167.1:0-7106 GCA_964500105.1 uncultured Mariniphaga sp.
CCAACCTCCTGATCCGTAGTCAGGTGCTCTATCCAATTAAGCTACAGGTCCGTTTCTAAAAGCGGTGCAAATATAATATTTTTTACCTGACAAAGGCAAACTTCACCTGTACTTTTCCAATTTATCGTCAATTGTTACGTGTTTGTGAAAATCAACCTGAATTTTCAAATTGGTCAACATGCGTTCCGTTCCGGCGAAATTGCAGGCTTCATGCACTTTCCCAAGCAACTGAGGAAGTTCTTCAAAAGTACATTCAACAACCGTTTCAAACGGACAAACCTTATAGTTAAAACCGGCAGAAACAATTGCTTCAATGGCTTTGTCAACCAATTCGTATTTTATTTTACCATCAGCTTCAGGCAACACCTGAACAGCCACGTTAATCGTCCTCTTCTTCCAGTCCATGGGGCAATTCCAAATTATTCCTTTGTTTATTCACAATGTCCAGAATTTCGCTGCGCGAGAGTACCTTCACGTTGGTAATAATCATGTCTTCCTCGAGAAAATCTCCGTATTGGTTACATTCTTCCACTACATTGCCAAAAACCGTTTTAATGTCGGCGGTAACGGGTAAAAGTACCAGGGCAGTGCAAAATCCTTCTGAAAATTCGATGGACTCAAATTCACCGTCAACTGGTTTCAAACCAAAAATAAGTTCATCTTTCACCAGTTTCTGCTGGGTTTTTGTCAGCATGGCGTTTTGAATGCTATTAATAAAAACAACATAATAGCGTAATTTTTTCCCTTTTCCGCCCAAACCGGTTGAAATAAAAAACTGCTGTTCATCAAGCAAAGACGTTTGCAACAGCATCCGGTTTTCCTGCAAAGCAAGTACTGCCCAGCTCCTGATTTCAGAGTCGGCCTGCTCCAAATATTTCTCCAGCGCGCGGTAAGCTTTAACATCATCTGTTCCCGCAAGTCCGATAAGAATTTCCTTTTTTCGCTCTGAATCTGTGTCGGGAGCAAACAAATCTTTCTCGTATTTCAGGTAATCCGCCCCTTCTTCTTCTTCCCTCATTTTTCTGGAAAGCTCAAAATATTTCATCTGAATTTCCAAATCAATTTGCTCTTCCAGAATGTTAAAATTACCGGGCAAATCTTCAAAAATCTTCTGAATGTCGCTATAAAAATCTTCGTCTCTCATTCAACTCAATTGAGCGGCAAAAATAGTCAGAACTTATTACAATAAGAAATGAGGATGGAATTTAACCCGTTTTATTTACAGGGAATTTAAATATCTTTGCGTGCTTGTTTTTAATTGATTTAAATAAAAAGAAGAAGGGTTGACCAATTGTGAAGTTGAGTGAAGTAAAATATCAGGAAACAGTAATCATAACAAAAATACTCGGGCACGGCTCATTTCGCCGAAGAATTTCGGAAATGGGTTTTGTGAAGGGGAAAGAGGTGAAAGTAATTAAAAGTGCACCTTTTAATGGTCCCATCGAGTTTAAAATTCTGGACTACAACGTTTCGTTGCGAAAGTCGGAAGCAGACCGGATTGAAGTGGTTTCTGCAAATGAATTCGACACCACAAAAAACGGCAGCTACGAAGGAGTAATCGACCGGAAAATTCAACTCGAAAACCAGTCGGAGCGAACACGCACCATAAACATTGCCCTGGTGGGAAATCCAAACTGCGGAAAAACCACTCTGTTTAACTTTATTTCAAAATCGAACGAAAAAGTCGGGAATTACAGCGGAGTTACCATCGACATAAAAAAAGCCCGGCTGAAAGCCAAAGGCTATACATTCAACTTCTTCGATTTGCCCGGAACATACAGCCTTACAGCTTATTCAAACGAAGAAATTTTTGTGCGGGAGTTCATCTATGAAAAAACACCAGATATCGTTATCAACGTCATTGATTCAACCAATATTGAACGAAATCTTTTTCTGACAACTCAGCTCATCGACATGGATTTGCGCATTGTTGGTGCACTGAACATGTACGACGAACTGGAACGAAAAAAAATACAGTTCAATTATACCGGACTCTCCAAATTAACAGGCATTCCGTTTATTCCAACCATCAGCTCCAAAGGAATCGGACTGGAAACCTTGATTGACAAAGTAATAGAAGTTTTTGAAGGCCGCGACAAAATTACCCGTCACATCCATATAAACTACGGAAAAGACCTGGAAAATTCCATTCGGAAAATAAGGGATAAGATACGCGAAGACAAACCCATTACAGATAAAATTTCTTCGCGGTTTCTTTCACTAAAAATGCTCGAAAAAGACCCGCATATCAATGAATTGCTGGCCGGCTATTCAAACTTCGACGAAATAAAAAAAACCACCACCCAGGAAATAAAGAAAATTGAAGTATTATATGGTGAACAAAGCGAAACGGTAATCACCGATGCCAAATATGCTTTTATAACGGGAGCTTTAAAAGAAACATTAAAAAACCCGCTCAGAAACCAACAAACCAGGTCAGAAAAAACAGACCGAATTCTCACCCATAAAATTTTTGGGTTTCCCATTTTTATTGCCATTCTGTTTGTTATGTTTTATGCCACATTTAACCTGGGCGCCTACCCCATGGCCTGGATTGATGCGGGTGTTCTTGCCATCAACAACATGGTTTCGGATATGATTTCTGACGGAATGCTCAAAGACCTGGTTACCAACGGAATTATAAGCGGGACCGGAAGTGTGCTTGTCTTTTTGCCCAACATCCTTATTCTCTTCTTCTTCATTTCGCTGCTCGAGGAATCGGGATACATGGCGCGGGCCGCTTTTATTATGGACAACATCATGCACCGGTTTGGCCTGCACGGGCGCTCTTTTATCCCACTGATTATGGGCTTTGGCTGCAACGTTCCGGCCATACTGGCAACACGCTCCATGCGTAACAAGGGCGACCGGTTACTTACCATGCTTATTATTCCGTTTATGTCGTGCAGTGCCCGTTTGCCGGTCTATATTCTAATCATTTCTGCATTTTTCAGAAAATATGAAGCACTGATTCTCATCGGCATCTATGCGATTGGAATTGGTTTTGCATTTTTAACCGCACAGATTCTCAATAAAACAGTTTTCAAAAATAAAGAAACTCCATTTGTCATGGAATTGCCGTCATACAGAATTCCAACTCTGCGGACAATTCTTTACCATGTGTGGGATAAAACCCGGCATTACCTGAAAAAAATAGGCACCATTATTCTGCTTGGAGTTATCATTATCTGGGCTTTAGGCTATTTTCCACGCAAAACCGACCAATCAGAGCTTTTTCTGAATCAGATACAAGCCATTGAAGCCAATGCTGATTTAACCAGCGATCAGAAAAAAGAACTGACAACGGATGTTCAGCACGTTATGGAGGCCGACAGACTGATAAATTCCTGGTTGGGTAAAGTGGGGCAATGGATTGAGCCGGCCATGCAACCTCTGGGTTTCGACTGGAAAATGAGTATTGCGCTGGTTGCAGGATTGCCTGCAAAAGAAATTGTGGTGAGCACCATGGGCGTTTTGTACCAAAGCAATGATGACGAATCAACGGTGAACCTGCAGCAAAAACTTCAGAATGAAGTACATATTTCCGGAAAACGAAGTGGCGAAAAAGTTTTTACGTTGCCGGCAGCACTGTCATTTCTGGTCTTCATCTTACTCTATTTTCCTTGTGTAGGTGTGGTAGCCACCATAAAAAACGAAGCCGGTTCGTGGAAATGGGCTGCATTTGTGGTGTTTTATACCACTTCGCTGGCGTGGATTGCCGCTTTTCTGTCATTTAACATCGGAAATCTGTTCATTTAAACTATGGTTCAGGAAATAATCACATATACAATTATTCTGATTGCCACAGCACTGGCTGCGTACAAAAGTTACAGGAAACTCGCTCCCAAAAAACCACGAAAGTCCGGAAACGGAGACAACAATATGAAAACAGCGAAATCCGGATGTTCAGAGTGTGTTGCAGAGTGCATTTTAAGAGAAGCTGCTCCCGAATTTAAGCGTGAAAATCCTCAATTTTGTGAACGGAAAATTGAAGAAATTAAATGTTCCTGAGGTTGCGGATGGTTTCTTTCGGATTTTCTGACCCAAAAACAAAACTTCCTGCCACCAGCACGTCTGCTCCTGCTTCAACCAGTTTCTTTCCGGTTTCGTAATTCACTCCTCCATCCACTTCAATCAGGCAGTCTGGGTTATTTTCCTGAATCAGCTTTTTGAGTTGTTTCACTTTTTTGTAGGTGTGATGGATAAAATCCTGACCTCCAAAACCGGGATTCACCGACATCAGCAGCACCATATCAAGTTCGGCGACAATATCTTCCAGAACTCTTACGGGAGTGTGAGGATTCAGGCAAACGCTGGCTTTCATCCCGTTTTCCCTGATATGGTTAACCGTGCGATGCAGATGCGGACAGGTTTCGTAATGAACTGTCAGCCAATCGGCACCGGCTTCAGCAAAAGTTTCAATGTATTTTTCCGGGTTTACAATCATAAGGTGAACATCCAGAGGCTTTTCAGCAATTTTCTTAACATGTTCAACAATGGGAATTCCGAAAGAAATATTCGGAACAAAAACGCCGTCCATCACATCACAATGAATAAAATCGGCGTCACTTTCGTTAATCATCCGGATGTCTTTCCCCAAATTAATGAAATCGGCTGCGAGAATAGAAGGTGCAATTTTTGGTTTTGTCATCACATCAAAAAGTTATTGCCCGAGGTAGGCTTTCAGTAAACGGTTCCGGTATTGGTTTCTCAGTTTTTTTATGGCTTTTTCTTTTATTTGACGAACCCTCTCACGTGTCAGGCCAAATTCATCGCCAATCTCTTCCAGAGTGTGCGGAACGCATCCATTCAATCCGAAATAGAAGCGAAGTATGTCGGCCTCACGGTCACCCAGTGTTGACAGAGAACGTTCTATTTCCTTGCGCAACGAACTGTTAATGAGTCCGGAATCCGGGCTTGGCGAATCATCATTCAGCATCACATCGTACATATTGTTCACCTCCTCATCGCGCAGCGGTGCATCCATTGAGATATGTACATTGGAAAAATTCATGGCATCTTCAATAATTTCAGGGCTCGAATCCATCAGTTCTGCAATTTCGTCAATGGTTGGATCACGTTGAAACTCCTGCTCCAGTTTATTGAACGTTTTGTTTATTTTATTGATGGAGCCAATTTTGTTTAAAGGAAGGCGTACAATCCGTGCCTGTTCGGCAAGTGCCTGTAAAATAGATTGCCGAATCCACCAAACTGCATAGGAAATAAATTTAAATCCCCTTGTTTCGTCAAAACGTTCGGCAGCTTTTATCAATCCTAAATTGCCTTCGTTAATTAAATCAGGCAAACTCAATCCCTGGTTTTGGTATTGCTTTGATACGGAAACAACAAAGCGAAGATTTGCTTTTATCAGTTGTTCGAGGGCTGCGCGATCTCCTTTTTTTATGCGTTTGGCCAGTTCAACTTCTTTTTCTGCAGACAACAACTCGACCTTCCCAATTTCGTGCAAATACTTATCGAGCGATAAAGTGTCTCGATTCGTAACCTGCTTGGTAATTTTCAGTTGTCTCATAAAGTTGGTCTTATCAAAATCGGTTTAAATCAATTCAATTTCAAATTGAAAATTTCTGGCCCAAAATTAATACAGTTTTCAAAATATCTATACGAAAATAGAACCATTTTGTTAGCTGAAACATTGCGCGTGTAAAATTGTTCAGCATCTTCATCGAATTAAAGGAGACCTGTGAGGTAGTTTTTAAATGCCTGAAAATCTTTTCCAAGACTCAATGTGTTCTTTTCTCCTTTCATAAATGCTCTCAGTTTGGAAGGTATCTCTACCTCGCCCCTACCAACAATTTCCTCTACCGTTTCAATAAATTTTGCCGGATGAGCCGTTTCCAGAAAAACACCAACCTCACCTTGATGAAGAAATTCTTCCAAAGCCCTGAAACCACACGCTCCATGAGGGTCACAAAGGTATCCGGTTTCGTTGAAAACGCGACCAATGGTTTCCCGAATCTGCTTATCTGAGTACCGAAAACCAGTCATCAGCGATGCAATTTTTTCATGTGAATGACCAAATAAATCGAGAATTCTGACAAAATTACTTGGCGTGCCCACGTCCATTGCGTTGGCAATGGTTTCCACCGAAGGACGCGGGTGGTAAGTTCCAGTTTGCAGGTATTCATAAACCACGTCGTTTTCGTTGTTGGCCGCCAGAAACGCCTCTGCCGGAAGTCCCATCTCGCGGGCAAACAACCCGGCGGTAAGGTTGCCAAAATTACCGCTTGGCACAGAAATCACAAGTTTCCTGTTCTGAAGAATTCCCTGCTCTTTCAGCCGGGCATAGGCGTTGAAATAATAAAAAGCCTGCGGCAGAAAACGAGCCACATTAATGGAATTGGCCGAAGTGAGCAGTAACTTTTTATTCAATACTTCATCAGAAAATGCTGTTTTTACCAAATGCTGGCAATCATCAAAAGTGCCTTCAACTTCCAGAGCAGAAATATTTTGCCCAAGAGTAGCAAACTGCGACTCCTGAATTTTACTCACCTTCCCTTTGGGATACAACACATGCACATAAATACCTTCCACACCAAGAAAACCGTTGGCCACGGCACTTCCGGTATCGCCCGAAGTAGCTACCAGCACATGCACTTCCTTATCGTTTTCTGTCAGAAAATAGCGAAGTAACCGTGCCATAAACCGGGCACCCACATCTTTAAACGCCAGGGTTGGCCCGTGAAACAATTCCAGTGAGTAAATATTCTCTTTCACCTTCACTACAGGGCAATCGAACTGAAGCGTATCATAAACGATTTCTTTGAGTGCAGCTTCTTCCACGTCTTCGCCAAAAAACCTTTTAGCCACTTCAAAAGCAATTTCCCGAAAAGAAAGGTTTTGAATGTTATCAAAAAAATCAGTTTCGAATTTCTCAATACGTTCGGGCATAAACAAACCTTTATCGGAAGCGAGCCCTTTTATCACTGCTTCTTTCAGCGTAACAGGATGTGTGTTTTTGTTGGTACTGTAATATTTCATCTGTTTATTATTGTTTGTTTTTAATGGTAACAGATGGAACTCCCATGTCCCGATAGCTATCGGGATTAATCATGCTTATTTGTGAATAAATCTTATTCATGGTCGTT
>CAZCPH010000168.1:0-7023 GCA_964500105.1 uncultured Mariniphaga sp.
GGATGGAAACCACCGGGATATCTATATCGGGCATCAGCGATACCGGCAGGCTGACGGTTGTGGCCAAACCGATAAGCAGCAGGGCCAGGAAGGCCATGGTTACAGCAATGGGACGGTGGATTAGGAACTTTACCATTTCGTTTGTTTGTTGTTCGTTGTTCGTTGTTTGTTGTCTCAGGCTGAGCAGTTCTAACCGATTTGTTTTTTTATTTGTATTTTATACCCCGGTAATCACTTCCCTTTAAATATTGAATGAGTTTGCCTGTTTTATGAATAATTTCATCTGCTTTGCCATACAATAAAGTAAATTCGCTTTCTTTTATATATTCCTGGTCTAATGCTCTGTATAACTGCGACTGAGATTCATTGGCCGAACCAACAGATATAGTCAGAAAATTGGAAAATTCTTTATTTCCACTGCGTCCAAAGCCTTCTGCAATGTTATCCATAATGGAACCAGATGAACCAGTAATTTGGTCAATCAACTTAAAATCACGGGAAAATTCAGGATACTTTGTAATCTTGTAAATTTCTCTGGAAAAAATTCTGGCCAGTTGCCAGATTTCCAACTCTTCAAACTTTCTTATTGTCGCCATTTTTATTTTTTTTATTTCTACGATGAACTTTAAACTACGAACCAGGAACCAGGAACCACAAACCAGGAACAACGAACAAAATCCTACTCTATTTCAACTTCCGCCTCATGCGCCAGATTCAGATTGTTCGAAATAATGACGGTATCTCCCTGTTCAAGAGTGGCGCCTTCGGCAGCAACGACGGCGTACTGCGATTCGTTTTCATCGAGTACTTCCACGTAGGTCCAGTAGGCAGTGCCGTGGGTGTAGCGAAAAAGCACTTCGCGGTTCTGGCGTAAAACAACAGCCTGCTTAGGCACGACCAACCTGTTTGGAATGGCTTTTTTAATGCTCACTTTCAAATTCATTCCTTCCATGTACCCACCCGGATTGGCCACTTCTGCTTTTACCCATGCCAGTCCGTTTTCATCAATGCGGGGATTCATTTCGGTAACTACCCCTGTGGCAAGTGATTGTCCGGCAACAGGCGTAACGGTTATTTTCTGTCCTGCGGTTACTTCGTGCACTTCGGTTTCTAGTAAGGGAAAGCTGATAGTAAACCGGCGGTCGTTTATCAGGGTACAGAAAGGTTTGGAGATATCCGCTTTTTCCCAGGCTTTTTGTGTTGCCCCTTCCACCTTGCCGGCAAAAGGCGCTTTCAGTATTGCATTCTCCAGTTGATAAATTGCTTCCTCGTGCTGAATCTTCGCCTGGTTATAACCGGAACGGATGTTGGCTATGGTTATGTGCTCTGGAGGAATTTCGCCATCTGCAGTTTTGTATCCCATGCTAAGCAGGGCATCCAGCCGATCGATGGTGGCTTTTTCCAGTGCCACTTCTGCTTTTTTCATGTTAAACAGGAAATCGTCATTTTGAAGCCGTGCCAGCTCTGCCCCTGTCTGCACGGTTTGACCATTCCTGACGTTAACGGCTTCAATGGTACCGGAATTCTGAAAGTAAAGCCCGGCTTTTTCAATGGCTGCCAATTTGCCGTTGCTCACAATTTCGCGGTAAAAATCACCTTGTTGGAGCACCATCACTTCCACCCGGTTGGGTTCGGCAGGAAGCTCATCGATACCTTCATTTGATTCATCCTGATTTTTATTTTTACAAGAAAACAGACCAATAAAAATCAAAATCAGAAGTAAGTGTTGCTTACCGTTTGTAAAATATTTTGAAAATTTCATGTTGCTTATTGAACTATAATTAAAAGGTTTGTAATTTAATAAAAAAATATTCGACGGTTAAAATAAATTGAGATATTTTTCTTACCAGCACCATTTTAAACTACTGATATACAACAATAAAGTTCTTTTATCCATTCTGCATACCTTAATGAGTTCTTTTCTGTTTAGTGTCTGTTTATAATCAGCAAATACATCGGTATCCCAAACGGCAATCAGGTCAGTTGTTGACTCCCTAATCATTTTGTTTATATATTTAGTTCTATGAAAGACGCGATCGTGGTCTTTGACAAAAATTTTTCGACTGACTAAAGAATTATGGAACCGTTCAGTTTCATCTGCCTCTAATACTATTATGGTAGTATTAAAATATTTCCAGATAAACTCGATTATCCAATTGATATTTTCAAATCGTTCTTTTGAGTCAATCCTTACGGGAATCAAAAATGAAACATCTTCTAAATCAATTTTCTTCATGGTTTTAGTTGCTTTTTTAGATTTTTTTCCAATATAGATAAGTAATTATCAATCAATTATTAAATGTTGCTCTCAACGGATTAATAAACCGGTAAATCATGCGCATCTCTTTGGCTATTATTTCGGCCGTGCCATCCATCTCCTGTACCAGTTTAAGCTGTTCGCTGTAACTCGACAACATTCCTTTTTCCAAACCAATTTCCACGATATACCCCTCCTGTTCAGGAACAAGTGAAACCGAACGGATATGTCCTGTTAACATACCATGCTGCAGGTAGGGATAGCCTGTAAGTTTGATATTGACCGGTTGTCCGGGTTCAATTCTTCCAATACCCGATGAAGGTACCACAGCCCGGCAGATAATTTCCGAACCATCTGCCGGAACAACTGTTGCCAGGCGTTCGCCGGCAGAAACCACATGGTTCTCGCTCCAGAACCGGGTAAAAGTGACCCTGCCGTTTACCGGGGTTTCCAGTAAATAATTGTTCCGCCAGCTTCGCATCAGGTTTTTAAGGGTGCGGATGTTATCTGAAATGTCCAGTTCAAAACGTTCCAATTCTTTGTGGTGTTGTTCTTCCAGGTCGAGCAGCGACCGTTCCTGGCTTAACAGGCTGACCTCGGTGGTTTTAAGCGAGGCCAGGAAGCTGGTGTATCCGCGTTCGGCCTGAATGACACGTGCCCGGGCCTCTTCAATCTGCGATTCGGAAACACCTCCTTTATCCAGGAGGCTTTGATAACGCCCCAACCCGTTACGGGAAATATCCAATTCCATTTCCAGCATACGTTTTTGTTCGAGCGCCAATTGGTAATGCTCTTCCTGTTTTTTCATTTGCTGCCGAAGCAGTTCAATTTTACGGGGGAGAAAGTTGTTTGTCATGTAATCGCTGTAATTCTGCCAGTTCCGGTAAAACTGGTTGTATATATCCTGTAATTCGCCCAAAACCGGTTTCTCCGGTAAACTAATCTTTTCATAGTTCTCACGGATATTCAGGGTATCTGTGCGGGCCACAATTTCTTCCACATTATAAAAATCGTCCAGGTTGGCCGGGTTGTTAACCAGGGCAATCACATCGCCGCTTTTTACCTTTTGCCCGTCGGAAACAAACCAGCGGGCTATGCGGCCCGAGGTTTTGGCAATGATGGGCGCCGGCGGGCTGGTGGTTGTTATAACCAGCGGCGCCGACACAATCTCTTTAAATGTAAAAAAGTAGCTGCCCGCAATAATGGAAGCAAAAATCAGGAAGATAATGGTCAGCCCCCACCGAAGCAGACGCCCGGGAATCTCCTGCATAATTTCCCGCACTTCTTCGTTATGGAGTTCTATGCTATGTTTTTTTTCCATCGTTGAAGTATAGTTTTTTACAATCAATTAATTTCACTGACGATCGATAGGATTTTTTCGAACATACTATTAATATCTCTTCCTTCTGTTAATTTTTAAGGGCATTTTTAAATTACTGAAACTGAAAATCTAATCTGTAAAGCTTTAATTGATTAATCTCGTTCAGATTGTTATTTAAAATTTGAAAAACAATTCCACTCTCAGTAGGAATATAGTCATTTATATATAATTCACTATTTAATTTTAACTCAAATAATTTCTCAAACTCGTTATTGAAAACACACAAAAAACTGTCTCTTATTTTTTTCCCATTCTTTTTTAGTTCAGGAGCAGTAGAGTGAACCCTATAAAATAATTTTTTATACGGATCGAATACTATTTTATGAAAATGCAATGTATTTCTGAAATGCTCCCCTAAAATTCTTACATCCGAACTATTTGACATCTCCATTTTAAGTTCATTACTAATATTCTTTGTATAATCGCTTTTTATATTAAAGGTTCTTACGGTTTCAGCAATAATATTATAAACAAAAACTTTTGATGAGAAAGGGAAATTATAAATTACTTCATTACCATTGATGAGAATATACGGTCGTAACAAAAAACCAAATAAATTTTGACTGGATGCTTCTTGAGGGTAATCTACGTTGAGAAGAGTAAAAGTATCATTTATTGGATCTGTAATCGATAGAAAAGGAATATTATAGAACTCTTTGTCTAAAAAATCAAATTTCTTTGGTATTATATGATGAACAGGATTAATTCCTATCAAAGCTATATTATTGCTAGGTTCTGAAACAGTTAGTCCTTTACTTAGCAGGTAATCTGATTTTTCAAAAATCGCTGAAATATCTCTTTTAAATATAACTTTTCCTTTAGAATTAACAATGGCGTAATACTTATTATTGTTTAATAGCACTATTGAGTCCTTATTAAGTATATTAAATTTACTATTCGGAAGAACTCCGTTAGGCCCTTTATATTCTAATAAAATATTTTTAGAAACTTCTTTTGAACTTAAATCGAATATATCAAAAGAATGTTTAAAATGATTGTATCCAATCAATTTTTGCTCGTTGGTGATACTACCTTGATAAAAATCAATTGTATAATAATATGGTAATTCTTTTGAGGTAATATCGATCACTAGGGTATCAATACTAATATGATAATTATTAAGAGCATTTTCATCAACATTCTTATTTCGACAAGAAAAAACAGTTAATGATAAAAACAAAAACATCAAAAAGCCAATTTTCATTTTATAGATTTTTAATTTTAAAAAACAAGGGGCTGCATGCACTAATAATTAAATACGATTGTCAATGAATTCTCCATAGCAGCCCCTCACTTCTAATTAATTAAGTTTATTAGCATCCCATTATTATTGATACTTCAACATCACTTCCAGACCCACAATTGGCATAATAGTCTTCCTGGAATTGTTCCCAGTTTGAATCACATATATAATAATGTCCTACACAATCTCCCCCACCTTTCAAATTCACTAACTCTTCATTCTTAATGACTTTGTCTGGGTTTATTGACAATTTATTTAACTTTTTCATAATCATTTGTTTAAAAAATTATTAATTATTATAAAACTAAAACTGCATCGCTGCATATTTTGGGTTAACACCGCTTCATCAAGGTTGGCAGCCTTTGCGGATTTGTTTTATCTTTGCCTTTTCACCTCCTTTCTCTCGATAGTAATCGAGATTAAAGAAGGAGTCCGGGCAGGAAGCGAAAGTCGTAGAAAAAACAGAGCTTCTTGCCCTTCTTCCTATTTTTTATAAAAAATTTCTATTAATTTCGGTTGCACTCATTCAGTTTTTCATTTTTTCAGTTTCACAATTTTCCATTTATCATTTACTCTTTCAGTTTCACCAGCATCAGCACCGGATTATCGTTTTCATCCAAACTGTTTGCCAGTTTTTCCAGTTCTTTTTTCTTTTCGGGGTATTTTGGGGTGGAGTTTTTGAAATCTTTAGATTCAATATATTGTTTTAATTCATACGCATTAATCCAGGATAAAACAGTGTTATAATCTTTGATTCTTTTCAGTATAATATTGGGTCCACCATCAATATCATTTTTTATTCCTATATCTGAATCAATTTCAATTTGGTTATTTGTTAACTTATTATATGCTAACATCCTTCCTTTTCTGTCATACCGGTAGAAATAGAATATATAGTTAACTGTTTCAAAAAGATTTATTGGCCTCAATGTTTGTGCCAGTGTTTCACCTACTTTTGTTGGGTTTTGAAAAAATTCATTATTAATTATCTCTCGTTTTCCAGGAGTAAATTTTCGGTCCCCTGAATTAAGAATCGCTCTGGGAACAATTTTTTCTCCATCCAGATAAAATATTGTATCTGAATGTAATTCCTTAAAATGCAAATTGCCTCCTAATGAATAGAAAAAACATTCACTCCAGTAATTATAAACTCTACCACGGGTGAAATTATATTTGGTATAATAATTAGCAAGCGTATTACCATCTTTATCCATTATTTCAATATTTATTTCAATGTTTTGCTGTGGATCGAAATAATAAATGCAGAGATTTTGATTAGTCATTCCGATATTTTTTGCTAAGTTTTTTAGTTCAATTGTCTTTAAATATTTTCCATCAAGAGAGAAAACCATAATGTGATTAGGTTTTTCACCCCTAATAGAATAAATATTTCCTGTTTGTGGATGAACTACGAAATCTACGATAGAAAGGTACTCACCTGGTCCTTTGCCTTGTTTCCCAATTTGATTTAATAGTTTACCTTTTTCGCTAAAACGGAAAAACCTTTCATTTTTATCAATAACAAAATATTGCTCATCAAAATATTTAACTTGTTCAATTTCTGACAGAAATATTTCATTTCCCAAAGGAAGATATTTTATCTCATTTGCAATTTGAGTTAAAAATAAATTAGCTTTCTTCGTTTCAAGAATGTTTATTGTTTTTAAATCCTTATCTGATTTGAATGAGATTAAAAAAAGAATAGAAAAACTTAAAATAAATACTATTTTATTTTCTTTTATACTTAAGGTAGATTTATCTATGTTATGCATATCATGTAATTATAAATTTTAAAATTGAAATAGTAAAAGGTGTTCAAGATTAACTTCTTGAACACCTTAAAATTTAATTACATACAAGGCCCACCTTGTATACATGTTGCCCAAGTTGCATTATAACATAAAGATGTTGGGTCACCACCAGGACAATATGGAGTCTGAAAGCAGCCTAAGTAAGATTCACCATTGTAACAGTATACTGCCGCTAGATCTTCACCATATCCACCTCCATAACCTCCTCTCAAATTCACCAGTTCCTCATTTTTAATTACCTTTTCAGGATTTATCGAAATTTTTCCTATTTTTTTCATAACATTCTAAATTTTAAATTATTTACTCATTAATAACAATATACTGTATTCCT
>CAZCPH010000169.1:0-7018 GCA_964500105.1 uncultured Mariniphaga sp.
TACAAATACGCCGATTTTGAACAACACACCCGAAGTAAAACCAATCCCGGCTGGTTTACCAGCAAAAATGAATTGGTTGCAGAGGCTACGGAAATGCTTCATTCAGAATATTTTACCAAAGGGATTCGGTTGCTGGGACTGACTTTTTCCAATTTTCAGCACGAAGAAAGAAAGGAACCGGTGCAGTTGACGATTGAATTTTAGATAGATAATAAAATCAGGTTAGGAAACGAACTATAACTTAAATGCCCGGAACTTATTTTAAATCTGACTTTTATCCCTTATTTTTTGTGAATACTTAATTGTTAATAAACAAACAGTTGTGTGCAAAACGTGAAATAAAGCCTTTATAAAAAATACTATATTTGTAGAAAAGTTGATATGAAACAAGTATGGTAAAAATTATCATCGTTAGTATGAGCAAAATCCAAACGAGTTCCATCGAATACCTTTATAAATTAATAGTTAAAATGAGATGAAAACATTAGCATTTCGGTTTGATGATATTGTGGATAAAATTTACAGTTTACCTCTCGATGAGAAAGTAGAATTAAAAAATTTACTTGATTATAACATCGCAGAAACCAGGAGAAGTGAAATAGCTTCAAATTATTCAGAAGCCAGAGCGCAAGAGAATGCCGGTAAATTAAAATTTTCCTCTGATATCAATGAATTAAAAAGTATGCTCTGATGGACGTTTCGTTCAGTGATTCATTCAAAAAAGCTTTCAGAAAACGAGCCAAAAATCCCGGTGTTAAAAAGGAATTTTGGGTTCGGCTAGAATTATTTATAAATGATCCATTTAATCCTGTATTAAAAACCCATAAACTTTCAGGAAAACTAAAAGGCCTTTGGAGTTTCTATGTTGATTATGATTTTCGGGTTGTTTTTTATTTTACAAAAGACAAACCGAAAAAAGCTGTATTTGTCGATATTGGTTCTCATGATGAGGTTTATTAAACAGAATGAACTCCAGATGTTCATTTTAATTTCAAAAATTGCTAACAATGAAAAAACTAAAAGAATACCTGCTGATTCTCCTGCTTATTCTGGTGGCTGGTTATTTGCTGGGGCCAAAACCGCCAAAACCCGAATTGGATAAAAACCTGCCTTCGTTGCCAGCCAGCGTGCGAAATCTGGAAAGTTACATCGATGAAAAAGAAGCGGAACTTAACATAAGGCCAGACAACGAATCACGGATTTTTTGGACAAACGATTCGCTCAAAGAACGAACAGATTACTGTCTGCTCTATTTGCATGGTTTTTCGGCATCTTGGTACGAAGGTTACCCCGCAAATGTTGAGTTTGCAAGGCATTTCGGAATGAATGCCTATATGCCCAGGCTGGCTTCACACGGGCTTGAAACCGAGGATGCATTGATTGACATGACTCCCGACAATTTGTGGGAATCGGCCAAGGAAGCGCTGATGGTTGCCCGCAGTTTGGGAAAAAAAGTCATCATTATGAGTACCTCCACCGGCGGAACACTGGGTTTGCAACTTGCAGCAGATTTTCCTGAATATGTGGATGGCCTGATTTTGTATTCGCCTAATATCAGAATTAACAACTCCGCTGCATTTTTGCTCTCAAAACCGTGGGGGCTGCAAATCGGCCGGAAGGTTACCGGTGGAAATTACCGGGTGACCAATGAAGATTTTGATTCCAAAGACTGTCAGTACTGGTATTGCAAATATCGCATGGAAGCAGTTGTTTATTTGCAGCAACTGGTTGAAGCCACGATGAATAAATCAACATTTAACAGGGTTACAACACCTGTTTTTCTGGGGTATTATTACAAAGATGACG
Source organism: uncultured Mariniphaga sp. (assembly GCA_964500105.1). Taxonomy (GTDB): domain Bacteria; phylum Bacteroidota; class Bacteroidia; order Bacteroidales; family Prolixibacteraceae; genus Mariniphaga. The sequence goes on from CAZCPH010000169.1 coordinate 1,807, forward strand.
ACAATCAGGATGAAACAGTGAAAGTGGATGCGATGCTGAAAATGTTTGACCAGCTGGGAACGCCTAAAGAAAGAAAGGTAAAAATGGCTTTTCCCGAGGCCGGCGACCATGTGATTGCTTGCGAACTTACTTCAGGTTCGGTTGATGAAGTTATTCGTGAAACCATAAGTTTTGGAGAAGAGGTGTTAAATCTTACTCCGCTCAGGTGATTTTTGAAGCTGCAGGTTCGTCGATAAACCAGATGAGCGAACCATTTTTTGGCTCGATATAGTAAGCGGGCAGCAGTTTTGCCGCTTCATCGTTGTTCATGATTTCGGAAATCCGCATTGATTTTTTTTCTCCGGTTACCAGGAAAAAAACCCGGCTTGCATTGTTCAGAACCCTGCCTGTAAGCGTAATACGTTTTTGGCCGGTAAGCGGATGTTTTGTTGCCACACAGTTGTGGTTTTCTTCAAAAATTTCCAGCTGGTCAGGGAAAATAGAAGCGGTATGTCCGTCGTCGCCCAAACCCAGAATAACTAAATCGAAAACCGGAGCTTCACCTCTGTGTGTCAGGTTTTTATCAATTTCAGAGGAATAACGTTTGGCTTCTTCTTTTGGAGGATTTTCTCCTTTTATGCGATGAACATTTTTGGATGGTACCGGTACATGGGAAAAAAGAAAATCGTTGGCCATTTTAAAATTGCTCTCGTCACTGGTTGGTGAAACACAACGTTCATCGCCCCACCAAAAATGTATTCGTTCCCACGGGATGGTGTCTTTATGCTTTTTTGCCAGAATTTTAAACAGTTTTTTTGGCGTATTCCCTCCCGAAAGAGCAATGTCGAAACGGGGACGTGGTGAACCTTGAGTCATTTTTCGAATCTCCCTGGCCACTGCTTTGCACACTTTTTTTGGAGTTGAATAAATTTTTACCTCAGTTGAAGCTGCCATAATTTCAGAATTAATGGTCTAAATATAAAAATATTTTTCAGAGTTCGCAGTAGGTGCCGTCATTCGACAAATTTTTACATGGATACCGCCATTCTCCTTCTGTAATAAGGTTGTCCGACTTTTCTGGTCCCCATGTTCCGGCAGGATAACCATAAACGGGAATATCCGGATTGTTTTTCCAGGCGCTCAGAATTGGCTGAACAAATTTCCATGCTTTTTCAACGGCATCGCCACGTGAGTAAAGTGTGGCATCGCCTTGCATACAATCCAGCAAAAGGCGTTCGTAAGCCGATGGCAATCGCACTTCGGCCAGGTCAGAATAATGAAAGTCCATGTTCACCGTTTGAACCTGAAATCCTGCGCCTGGTGTTTTCATTCTGAATTTCAGCAAAATACCTTCGTCGGGTTGAATGCGGATAACCAGCTGGTTGTCAACAGGGCCGTGCATTTCGGCATTGCTGAACAAATGGTGTGGAACCTGCTTGAAATGAATGACTACCTCTGTAACACGGGCGGGAAGTTTTTTGCCGGTTCGAATATAAAATGGCACGCCGCCCCAACGCCAGTTGTCGATGAAAAACTTCATAGCCACAAAAGTTTCAGTACGGGAATCCGGGTCAACTCCCTGTTCTTCGCGATATCCTTTCACCTGTTCGCCTTTTATGGTGGAGGAAGTATATTGTCCTCTAATTACAAATTCTGCAACCTGTTCTTCCGGTATAGGACGTAGTGACTGGAAAACTTTCACAATTTCGTTTCTGATGGCATCGGCTTCAATCACTACCGGTGGTTCAATGGCTACAAAGCCCACAAGCTGAAGCAGATGGTTCTGCAGCATGTCGCGCAGTGCACCCGATTCATCGTAATAACCACCGCGTTCTTCTACTCCCAGACTTTCGGCCGAAGTAATTTCCACCCGATCAATAAAGTTGCGGTTCCACAACGGTTCGAAAATACCGTTGGAAAAACGGGTAACCAGCATATTCTGCACACTCTCTTTGCCCAGGTAGTGATCGATGCGGTAAACCTGGCTTTCTTCGAAATAATGCAACAGTTTTTTGTTGAGGTCTCTGGCCGATTCAAGGTCGGTACCGAATGGTTTTTCTACAATCAGTCTTCGGAAATAGTTTTCGGACCGGCTGAGTTTATGTTCTGCCAGATTTTTGGCAATTACCTCGTAAACCGATGGGGGCGTAGAGAGGTAAAAAATATAGTTGGATTCGATGTTTTTCTCTTTTTCCAGCTTTTCGAGCCGCGATTTTAGTTTATTAAAATCAGCAGAATCTGACGGGGAAACCGGCTCGTAAAACAACAGTTTTTTGAACTCGCTTGTTTCTTTTTCTTCCGGCAGAAATTCATCGGCTTTTTTCCTGAAATCTTCATCAGAAAGTTCAGTGCGTGAAGCTCCCAATACCGCAAAATGATCAGGCAGCAGATTTTGCTTGTACAAATCGTAAAGCGCGGGAATAAGTTTCCGTTTGGTTAAATCGCCCGATGCGCCAAAAATGACAAGGATATGGTTTTCTGGTTTTTTCATGATTCAAACTTTTTCTTCTTCAACACAATATACAATCACATTGTTTTCGTGAAAAAAATAGTGAAAAGCTAATTTGGTAGCAGGCAGCTTTTTAGTTAAATATCCGGTAAATTTTCCACCTTCACTGTTCAACGCAAAACTATCTATTGCTATTTGCGATTTGAATTCAACTTCAGGCAAATCACAAAACTTAAATGCAGCCTCTTTTGCACTCCAGTAAACAATTCGTTGCAGTGCCGGATTGGCTGAGTTTTGAATGTCAGTTATCTCTTTTTCAGACAAAAAACGTGTTGCAACTTTTTCGGTGTTCCGGTGGATATTTTCCACATCAATTCCTGAATTTTTTTCTGAAATAATAATTGCTGCCAGATCAGACGAATGGGAGATACTGATAAAAAAAGTGCTGTTTGTCAACCTTGGCTTTCTGTTCGCAGTGTAATAAATTTCATTTTTTTCCCCCAGCATTTGTTTCAGCAGTAACCGAACAGACAGAAATTCCCTTTTTCGGTTTTCGTACTTAATATTTTGAAAATCAGAATTTTCTTTTTCGGAAAGCTGAAGTAATTTCACTAGTTCCTGAGAAGATTTTCCGAGTTTGCAAATCCCCAGTTTGCCATGCTCAATATCTGAAAATTTTACCGCCGGCATTATTCCCATTTTGTGGTTTCAATCAGGTGAATGACATCTTGTTCCAGAAATTCGATGACTGGTTTAAGCGAATCGATGTCGGGTGTAGCTCTGATATAAAGTGCACCGCGAAGGAAATGATGAGTGCTGTCGGTAAGAAAAAACTGGATGGGAGAGGCCGCATTTCCCTGAATATGATAGACTGTTCCGAAAACTTTGTCCTCAGGATTTATAAAAATGCGTTCTTCAATGGCATTGGCTTTAATGGAATGTTTGTAAGCCAGTTCGCGGGTTTCTTCCATAAATTCTGCCAGTAGAAAGTTTTCAGGTTTTTGGTTGTTTTGTAAATTATAATACGATATATGCACTTCTGCTTTGTTTTCTGGAACTTCGAGGTTTATCCACCACTGTTGGCCGGGGTTTTGCCTGTCGGGTTCAATGTTCGCATATTCCGGGTAATGAAACTGATACGGAAACGGATCTGCAAGTGACCGGTAGTTTTTTTCGGGAAAGCTGATCCGGAAAAAACCGCGGGGTTTTGGCGTGTATTTTTCCTCGCATCCCCACGCGGCAATTGCCAGTACCAACAGAATAACTTTGTAATTCATTTTTAACATATTGCCAGATTACAACGCAAAAATAAGGGCTTTATTGAATTTTGAAATGTTGAAAGCAGAAATAAAAAATATTCATTAACTGATTTTAAAGCCAGTTAATGAATATTTTACTTTTTTAACCACTAATCTTCCATTCAGTGGTTTTTAGTTGCTACAGGAATCAGATTAAAAATCAGAATGGTAAATCGTCGTCGCCGGCAGGTTCTTCAGCATCGGGTTCGTTTGCAGGGCTGAATCCGTTTGATTCAGGTTGTTTTTCCACCTGTCGTGATGAATTTTCACCCTGGGCGCCATCGGGCCGTGAACCGAGCAACTGCAGAACATCGGCAACAATCTCGGTAGTGTAGCGTTTGTTTCCGTCTTTGTCATCCCACGAGCGGGTTCTTATTTTTCCCTCAATGTACAATTGCCGGCCTTTGGTTACGTATTTTTCTGTAACATCGGCCAACCCGCGCCAAACAACAATGTTGTGCCACTCGGTTGTTTCTACCTTGTCGCCGTTTTTTGCAATGTAACTCTCAGAAGTGGCCAGGGGAAAATTTGCAACTGCTACTCCCGAATCGAGATGCCTGATTTCGGGGTCTTTACCTACGTTTCCTACTAAAATTACTTTGTTAATTGCCATACTTTCATTAATTTTTTGGTTAACAGCACTAAAAATACAACTTCCCTTCGAAAAAGTCAACCTGTTTATAGGTTTTATTTCAGAATAAGCCGGCATCTTCCATTAATCGTTCAACCAGTCGCGGAATAGCAAAATCGTGAATTTTTTGATGTTGAACCGGAATAAATCCATTTTTCAGGTTTAAATCTTCATCTACTTCAGCATGAACTAACCGGCCAAAAATGATTTGATGGCTAAGCTGATGTTTTACAATGTCTGATATCGATTTAATGTTGAATCTGGTGCCATTTAAAAAAGTTGGAATTTTGCCTAAAATTTCTTTTTCATTCAGTTCATTTTCACTTTCCAATAAAGGAAACTGGTAGAGGTTTTTCCAGATATCATCCCCGGTTCTTTTTTCGAGCCAGGTGTTTTTTTCTGATTCAATATAATAATAGTAAAAGAAGCGATTACGTTGTTTTGTTTTTTTTGCTTTTACCGGAAGTTCAGCAACTTTTTGATGGCTAGCTGCGAAACAGGATTCCGGTACCGGGCAGTTTACACAATCAGGAGATTTGGGTACACACTGCAATGCACCAAATTCCATAAGGGCCTGGTTGTGAAAACCTGCATTCTTTTCAGGCATAAGCTCCCGGGCAAGATGCTCAAAAACTTTTTTTCCTTTTCCGGTGGCAGGTGAATCAAAAATGCCAAAGTACCTTGCCAGAACACGATAGATGTTTCCGTCGAGCGCAGGGTGGGGAAGGTCAAATGCAATAGAAGCAATGGCCGCGGCGGTATAAGGGCCAATTCCTTTTAAGGATAGCATCTCCCGGTATGTTTCTGGAAATCTGCCGTGAAAATTTTGCACGACATTTTTTGCTGTCTGGTGTA
>CAZCPH010000170.1:0-7011 GCA_964500105.1 uncultured Mariniphaga sp.
ATTGTTCGATATTAATGGCGCCGCAATAGCCCATTCCTGCGCGTAAACCTCCAAGGAGCTGATAAAGAACTTCGTACAGTGTACCTTTGTATGGAACGCGGGCAGCAATTCCTTCGGGAACCAGTTTTTTGATGTCTTCTTCCATATCCTGAAAATAGCGGTCTTTTGAGCCTTTTTGCATGGCTTCGATGGGGCCCATTCCGCGGTACGATTTGAATTTTCTTCCCTGGTACAGAATGGTTTCACCAGGCGATTCTTCGACACCTGCAAACAAACCGCCAGCCATAACTGAATTTGCACCGGCAGCAATTGCTTTCACAATATCGCCCGAATAACGCACTCCGCCGTCGGCAATTACGGGTACTCCGCTTCCTCTGATGGCTTTGGCCACACTGTACACTGCCGAAAGTTGCGGAATTCCAACCCCTGCAATTACCCGGGTTGTACAGATTGAACCCGGTCCAATTCCAACCTTTACTGCGTCTGCACCAGCTTTCACCAATGCTTTGGCTGCTTCTTCGGTTCCAATATTTCCGGCAACGATATCTTTTTCAGGGTATTTTGCTTTTATACGTTTCAGCATTTCAATCACACCTTTCGAATGGCCGTGAGCCGTGTCTATCACCAGAGCATCAACCTGGGCTTTAATCAGTTCGTCAACGCGGTCCATGGTATTTTCGGCTATTCCAATGCCGGCAGCAACACGTAAACGGCCTTTTTCATCTTTACAGGCCAGTGGTTTATCTTTTGCCTTGGTAATGTCTTTGTAGGTTACCAGCCCAATCAGTTTGTTGTTTTTATCAACCACCGGCAGTTTTTCAATTTTGTAGTGCTGAAGAATTTCTGCGGCTTTTTCAAGGTCGGTCGATTCGGTGGTGGTTACCAGGTTTTCACTAGTCATTACCTGTTTTATGGGGCGGCTCATGTCTTTTTCGAACCGTAAATCGCGGTTGGTAACAATTCCCTGCAAATGGTTTTCCTTGTCAACAACCGGAATGCCGCCAATTTTATATTGTGCCATAATGCCCAGCGCGTCGGCAACGGTTTTGTCCTGTGTAATGGTTATGGGGTCGTAAATCATTCCGTTTTCAGCTCTTTTTACAATGGTGACCTGATGTGCCTGGTCTTCAATATCCATATTTTTATGAATCACCCCGATTCCCCCCTCACGTGCAATGGCAATGGCCATTTTGTGTTCGGTAACAGTGTCCATTGCAGCAGTTACAAGCGGCGCATTGATTAAAATGGAACGTGAAAAGTGTGAAGTCAGGTCCACATCGCGGGGTAAAACTTCTGAATATGAAGGAACTAAAAGAACATCATCGAATGTTAAACCTTCAAAAATTACTTTATCTGAAAAAAATGACATGGGCTTCTTTTTTTGATTTAAAAATAAAGCGCAAAATTACAAAAAATTAGGTTATTGCCGGTAATTAAACGCAGAATGCCGGTTTTCAGTCTGATAAAAATTGTTAAACTTTAAAATCGGCAGGAAATATTATTTTTACAGTCAACAGCAGATTCATGAAAAGTGATATAGAACTACCGAATGGAAGACTTTAGCAAAATATTGGGTAAATACTGGGGATTCACCGAATTCCGGCCGCTACAGCTTGAGATAATCGAATCGGTTGCTGCAGGAAAAGATACGCTCGGCCTTATGCCAACCGGAGGGGGGAAATCCATTACTTTTCAGGTATTTTCGCTTTCGCAGAAAGGTATTTGTGTTGTAATTACCCCACTTATTGCTTTGATGAAAGACCAGGTTGAAAACCTTCAGCGTAAAGGAATTAAAGCGCTGAAAATTCACAGCGGGATGTCGGCCATGGAAATAAAAGTTACACTCGATAATGCAGTTTGGGGCGATTACAAATTTCTGTATGTTTCTCCTGAGCGCCTTAGTTCCGAATGGTTTAGAGAACGACTGGTAAAAATGGATGTAAACCTGATTGCGGTAGATGAAGCGCACTGCATTTCGCAATGGGGATACGATTTCAGACCAAGTTACATGAATATTATTCAGTTGCGGGAGTTGTTGCCCGATGTGAAGTTTCTGGCTTTAACCGCCACCGCAACCCCAAAGGTTGTGGAAGATATTCAGGATAAGCTGGGTTTTAAGAAACCAAACGTGCTGAGTATGTCTTTTCAGCGCGAAAACCTGAGCTATTTGGTTCGGCTGAAAGAAGACAAAATGGGTTATTTGCTGGAGACCCTGAAAAAAGTGAAGGGCTCAGGAGTTATTTATGTGCGCAGCCGCAAAGGAACACGTGAGATTGCTGCAGAACTGCGTAAAAATAATATTTCGGCCGATTTTTACCATGCAGGGCTGAGCACCGGAGTTCGGCACGAAAAGCAGGATGAATGGCTGGTGGGAAAAACCCGTGTGATTGTGGCCACCAATGCGTTTGGAATGGGAATTGACAAACCCGACGTACGTTTTGTGATTCATATTGATCCGCCCGATTCGCTGGAAGCTTATTTTCAGGAAGCAGGCAGGGCAGGGCGCGACGGTAAAAAATCTGCTGCTGTTCTGTTGTTTAACAATGCCGACAAAACCAAACTTAAAAAGCACGTTTCGGTTGCTTTTCCCGAAATTGAAAATATTAAACGCATTTACCAGGCGCTCTGCAACTACCTGCAGGTAGCTGAAGGTTTCGGAAAAGGACAGGTTTATGAATTCAGTCTGCAGGATTTTGCCCAAACCTTTAAATTTCAGCAGGCTATGGTGTACAACAGCCTGAAAATTTTACAACGCGAAGGCTACCTTGAGTTTACTGAAGAGATGGAAAATCCATCAAGGATTTATTTCACCGTTTCGCGTGATGAATTGTACAAATTCCAGGTGGCGAACGAGGCATTTGATGCATTTATAAAACTCATCCTTCGCTCTTATACGGGCTTGTTTAACGGTTATGTAAATATTGATGAGGAGTTGCTGGCAAAAAGAGCTGGTCTCGACCAGGACAGGGTGTATAATTTTTTGAAACATCTGCGAAAATCGAAAATCATCGATTATGTGCCGCGAAACAGGAATCCATATATCTATTTCAGTAAAGAAAGAATTGGATTGAAACGTTTGAAGATTACAAAAGAAAATTACGATTTCAGAAAAAAAGACTTTTTAACGCGGGTGACAGCTGTAATTCATTATGCCACGAGCAAAACAAAGTGCCGGAGCCAGTTGCTTCTGGAATATTTTGGTGAAAATGAATCGCCCGAGTGCGGCGTATGCGATGTTTGCAAGTCGATGCATAAAATCGGGCTGACCGCCTTTGAGTTTAACGAAATTTCAAAGCAGGTGAAAAAGATTTTGGAAACTCCCTGTTCGTATGAAAAAATGTTGCTGAAACTGAAGGGAAACCGCGAAAAATCGATGGAAGTGTTGAAATGGTTGCTGGATAATCAGCAGATTGTTTTTCGGGTCGATCAAAATCTCGAATGGAACGAGAAGTAGTTTTGTCTGATTGCTTTCACCTGTCCGTTTTATACGTGTTTTTTTCTGAAATTTCTATCTGTATTGTTCAGTTTTTGTTGTGTTTCTGATAAGAATTCCATTTTTCTTCAATCTGCAATAATACTTCAATATCATTATAACCACTGCAATGACCCTTCATTGGCGAAAACTGAATAACTGCATCTGAGTTTGGATTTTCCATCTTTTGAAGCATCTGATCGAAAGAACGCAGGGCCGGATTGAGGTAAAACTCATCCATGTCGCCCATCCAAACCCATATTTTTCCCTGAATTTTCGGTCCAAGGGTTTCCCAGTTGGTTTCCACATAATGTTTCAGGTCGTATTTCCGCCAGTGCTTCGCCACTTCCTTGTCAATTTCGCCGGTTTGCTGGTGGAAAAGTGGTTTGGGTAAACCATCATCTCCCTTTGGACTGAACAGTGCAGTGAAAGCGCTGAACTGCCCGCCCGATGTAGTGTAGGTGTCGTTCCATCCGAGTACGTTTTCAAATTGAATAAAATCCTTTTGGGATACAACCGGTTCACCCGACAAATCTCGAACAATAGGCCGCAGGTAGTCGTGTTCGTTTACAAAAGCGTTCTCATCGCGGTAAATATTGATCAGCTGAAAGTTTTCAAAATCAACAGGATCGGGGCTGTACGAAAAACATCCGCCAAAAAAGTCGGGATAAAACAATTGTAAAGCCAGAGAAACCCATCCACCGGTGCTGCAACCATCCAAAAATCGCGATTCCGGTGTGCCCAATCCTCTGTACTGTTTTTCAATATGTGGAATTAATTCTTCAATCAGCGCAGTTCCGTATGGACCGCTGTTTTCTGAATCGAGCTGGTAGCAGTCGCCAAAAGGACCTTCGCCATCCAGAAAAACATTGATGATTTGCGGAGCATCGTCTGACTGCCACCAGTCGAGAAACGATTTGTCCCACTGTACAAACCGGTTGGCGCGGGTGTAGCGGCCTCCGTACCCGGCAATGTTATAACGAACCGGGTATTTTCTGTCAGGTTCTTTATAAAAAGACGATGGCAGCAAAACAGCGGCTTTTATGCGCATTTCCTTATCCCAAAATTCTGAGAGCAAAGAACTTTTGTAGTCGATTTCTTCCAAGAGTTGATGTTCTGCCAGTTGCTGCGGTTCAATTTTAAACGTTAACGGCAGTTCCAGAATTTCATCTTTCTGAAAGTCAATTCGTACTGATTTGCTGTAAAGGTTTCCCGGAGCATTAATTTGTGATTCCTTCCTGTTTTGATCCCATAGTACCTGAACAGTGTAATTTCCAAAGGGAAGTTTACCGAGTGATACATCAACTGATTGTGTCAGCTCTGTGTTTTCATCGAAAGTAAAAACAGCTGCAGGATGCCAGTTTTCAATGTTTCTGGCAAATATTTTATTCGATTTGTTGGGCCAGGTATTTCGCCGGGGTTCACTCATTGAACTTGAGCTTACAAACAGAAAAATACGTCCGGAAGATTTAAATTCATTTTGCACTTCTTCAGAAATGCTGGCTTTAACTGTGAGCGAGCCCGTTTGTGCCAAAACGAACTGAAAGGTTAAAAGGATTGTTAAAAGTATAAAGAGTTGCTTCATTGAATTAATTTTTCAGCAAAAGTAAATGCAGGAATTCAGGCTCAAATTTAGAAAATTCTGTTAAACCTGTTCTGCAGCTCCAACCCGGGTAAAAGAAAAATGCCGATAAGTTTTATCTTTGTACAACGTTCAATTTAAAAAACTTCAAAATGACAGATTTTAAATACCAGAAACCTTTTCCCATTTTAAAAGACGAAACTCAATACCGTTTACTTACCAACGAATTTGTTTCGGAGGAGGAATACGCCGGAAGAAAATTACTGAAAATTGCTCCCGAAGGACTTGAATTGCTTGCACGAGAGGCATTTACCGATGTTTCGTTTTATCTGCGGGCTGCTCACCTGGAGAAACTGGCGAATATTCTGAAAGACCCGGAAGCTACCGACAACGACCGGTTTGTGGCACACACGATGTTGCTGAATCAGGTGGTTGCTGCCGAAGGTGAACTGCCAACCTGCCAGGATACCGGAACAGCTATTGTAATTGGCAAAAAAGGTGAAAATGTATTTACGGGCGTGAACGATGCCAAACATATTTCGCAAGGTATTTTCGATACGTTTAAGGAGAAAAACCTGAGGTATTCGCAGGTTGTTCCGTTTACCATGTTCGAAGAAAAGAATACCGGTACCAACCTGCCGGCACAGATAGATATTTATGCTGAAGAAGGCAATAGTTACGAGTTTCTGTTTATTACCAAAGGCGGTGGCTCGGCCAACAAAAGCTTTTTGTATCAGCAAACCAAATCGCTGTTGACTGAAGAGAACCTGGCAAAATTTGTACGGGAAAAAATTCACGATCTGGGAACTTCGGCTTGTCCGCCATACCATCTGGCACTGGTTATTGGAGGCACATCAGCCGAAGCTACGCTGGCGGCAGTAAAAAAAGCTTCTGCCGGATATTACGATCATTTGCCCACCGAAGGAAACGAAGGCGGACAGGCTTTCCGCGATCTGGAGTGGGAGGAAAAAGTAACACAGATTTGTCGTGAGGCGGGAATCGGTGCGCAGTTTGGCGGAAAATATTTTGTACACGACGTGCGCGTTATCCGCCTGCCGCGCCATGCAGCTTCGTGCCCGGTTGGGTTGGGTGTGAGTTGCAGCGCCGACCGAAACATCAAGGCAAAAATTACGGCTGATGGTATTTTCCTGGAAGAGCTGGAGAAAAATCCGGCACGGTTCCTGCCCAAACAGGCGCCGCATATGCAGCCTGCTGTTGATATCAACCTGGATCAGCCAATGGAAGATATTTTGAAGGAGCTGAGCAAGCATCCGGTGAAAACGAGGCTGAATCTGAGCGGAACACTGATTGTTGCCCGAGATATTGCCCATGCACAAATCAAAAAAATGCTCGACGAAGGCAAGGCAATGCCAGAGTACTTTAAAAACCATCCGGTGTATTATGCCGGTCCCGCAAAAACACCAAAGGGAATGGCTTCGGGAAGTTTCGGCCCAACAACAGCCGGCAGAATGGACCCGTATGTGGATGAGTTTATGAGCCACGGCGGCTCCATGGTAATGCTGGCCAAAGGAAACCGCTCGCAGGCTGTTACCGACGCCTGCAAAAAGCATGGCGGATTTTACCTCGGCTCCATTGGCGGACCGGCAGCTATTCTGGCAAAAGACAGCATCAAATCTGTTGAAGTGATTGATTTCCCCGATTTAGGAATGGAAGCGGTACGAAAGATAAAAGTGGAGAACTTCCCCGCCTTCATTATCGTAGATGACAAAGGAAACGACTTCTTTAAGCAGTTATAGCCAATTTTCAAAATTGTATCTGTTTGATTGATTTCGGCGGACAGGCCCGCCTTCATCATTGTTGACGATAAAGGAAACGACTTTTTTAAGCAGTTGTAGCCAATTTTCAAAAGAGGTATCTGTTTGATTGATTTCGGCGGACAGGCCCGCCTTCATTATCGTAGATGACAAAGGAAACGACTTCTTTAAGCAGTTATAGC
>CAZCPH010000171.1:0-6992 GCA_964500105.1 uncultured Mariniphaga sp.
ATGCCCACAGTGAACGGGTTCAGAAAAGCGCCCGCAAAACCAAGTGCTGCAGCCACAAAACAGAGCGAAACGCCAACAATGGAATCATATCCCATGGAAATAGCCAGCGGCACAAAAATGATGGTAAAAGCAATGGTTTCTTCGCTCATGCCAAAAACAGCGCCAAACAAGCTGAAAATAAACATGATGCCGGTCAGAATAATGTTGTTTACACCCAACTTCCGCAACAGCTTCGAACGTTCCCATTTTTTTGAAAATTTCAGAAATGAATAGATTCCGATATCTATCGATTTACTCTCGTTCAATATCCAGAATGCTCCGCCAATCATGAGAATGAAGGCAATTATGTTGGAAGTGTTGACAAATCCGTCGAAAAAAGCTGAAAATACCTGCCAGGTTTGTTGGTTGCTTTCTGTAAACTGAAACGACCCCGGTTTAATTACTTCCCGCTCAACATTGTTCACAACAATGGTTTCCCGCTCAAATTCGCCGCCGGGAATAAACCAAGTGCAAACCGCACAAAAAATGATTAAAATGAAAATGATTACATAAGTGTGAGGAACTTTTTTCAGCATAATTCAAATTTTATGGCCGAAAATAATAAATCATTTTTGGTGTGCCTAAACTTATTTACCGGTATCAGAAAGAAAAGTTTTTGATTTAAAAGAATAGTGGGTATATTTATTCAAAACTAATTTGTAACTTCAAGTTATCAAAAACCGGATTATGAAATTATTGCTCGAAAATATAAAAGAACTGGTGCAGGTTGAAGATGTGCCGGTTCGTTTTAAATCTGGCCGTCAAATGGCTGAGCTGAAAACCATTAAAGATGCTTTTTTGATTATCAGAGATGAACTCATTCAGGATTTTGGACCAATGAGTATGCTGAAAGACGTTTACAAGGACGACGATTTGCTGGTAGAAATTGATTGTTCCGACAGGTTGGTTTATCCTTCGTATTGCGATTCACACACCCATCTGGTTTATCCGGCTCCACGCGAAAAAGAGTTTGTTGACCGTATTCGTGGACTTTCCTATGAGAAGATTGCAAAACGCGGTGGCGGCATTTTGAATTCTGCCAGGCTGCTCCACGAAACTTCTGACGAAGTCCTTTACTACAATGCGATGGACCGAATTTTTGAAATGATAAAAACCGGAACCGGTGCCATTGAGATTAAAAGCGGGTATGGCTTAAATACCGAAGATGAACTTCGGATGCTGAAAATTATAAAATGGATAAAAGAAACTGCCCCGGTTTGTGTGCGCTCCACTTTTTTGGGAGCTCATGCTGTTCCGGCCGAATACAAAAACAACGTTTCTGCATACGTTGATGTAGTGGTAAATGAAATGATTCCGCAGGTGGCAGCCGAAGAACTTGCCGATTTTATCGATGTGTTTTGCGACCGTGGATTCTTTTCGGTTGACGACACCGAACGGATATTGGAGACCGGTAAAAAATACGGCCTTCGCCCTAAGCTGCACGCCAATGAACTGGGTTTGACAGGCGGTGTACAGGTAGGTGTAAAGTACAATGCGCTTTCGGTTGACCACCTTGAACATATGGGTGCCGAAGAAATTGAAAGTCTGAAAAACACTGAAACCATGCCGACAGTTTTGCCGGGAGCTGCATTTTTTCTGGGAATGAAACTTTCGCCGGTGCGCGAAATGATTGAAGCAGGATTACCGGTGGCACTGGCGTCGGATTATAATCCGGGTTCATCGCCCAGCGGAAACATGAACTTCATATCATCGCTGGGGTGTATTCAGTACAAAATGTTGCCCGAAGAGGTGATTAATGCCACAACCATTAATACAGCTTATGCCATGGGAATCAGCGACCGCCTGGGAAGCATTGCCCGCGGAAAAACGGCCAATTTGTTTATTACATCCGAAGTACCCGGAATTGAATATCTTCCTTACTCATTTGGCTCGAACCTGGTGGAAACAGTTATTCTGAACGGCGAAGTGCAGTCATTTTAATTCCTGCTGAAATAAATCATATCCTTTCCGTTAACAGATGCCTATTTTTGGGTTTTAAATGAAATTTTGGGGCGATTTATGCCTCAACAGATTTTTTAAATTGAACCTGTTATGAAAAAAATACTGGAATGTGTACCGAATTTTTCGGAAGGAAGAGACGCAAAAGTTATCAGGGAAATCACCGATGCCATTGAGAGTGTGGAGGGAATAAAACTCCTGGATGTGGATCCGGGAAAAGCTACCAACCGCACCGTAGTCACTTTTGTTGGCGAACCGGAAGCCGTTGTTGAAGCGGCGTTCAGGGGAATCAAAAAAGCAGCGCAGGTGATTGACATGAGCAAACACCAAGGCGAGCATCCACGGTTTGGCGCTACCGACGTTTGTCCGTTGGTTCCGGTTTTCAGTATTTCGATGGAAGAAACAGTGGAGTATGCCCGGAAACTGGCCGAACGGGTCGGGCAGGAGCTTTCTGTTCCGGTGTACTGTTACGAATTTGCAGCTTTCTCCGAAGAACGAAAAAGCCTGGCTAACTGCCGCTCTGGCGAATACGAAGGGCTGAGGGAAAAAATTGCCTCAGAGAAATGGAAGCCTGATTTTGGACCGGCTGCATGGAATGAAAGCATTGCCAAAACCGGCGCAACAGCCATTGGTGCACGCAATTTTCTGGTGGCCTACAACGTCAATCTCAACACAACTTCCACACGCAGGGCAAATGCCATCGCTTTTGATGTGCGTGAGGCCGGCCGGGTAAAACGCGAAGGTGATCCGATTACCGGAAAAATTATAACGGACGAAACAGGTGAACCGGTTCGTATTCCCGGAACGCTGAAAAAAACACGGGCAATTGGCTGGTTTATCGAAGAGTACGGAGTTGCCCAGATCTCCATGAATCTGACTGATATAACGATTACACCTGTGCATGTGGCCTTTGATGAAGTGAGTGAGAAAGCACGCGAACGCGGAATTCGGGTAACCGGCTCTGAATTGGTCGGGCTGATTCCGCTGCAGGCCATGCTCGATGCCGGAAGATATTTTTTGCGCAAACAACAACGTTCAACCGGTGTGTCCGACGGAGAGCTTATAAAAATTGCAGTTAAATCGATGGGACTGGACGAGTTGCACCCGTTCGATCCGAAGAAAAAAATTATAGAATACCTGATAGAGGAAAAAACCGGTGAAAAGCTGATAAACAAAACAGTGCAGGAGTTTACACACGAAACAGCTTCCGAATCTCCGGCACCGGGTGGCGGTTCAGTATCTGCTGCCGTTGGTGCTTTTGGTGCAGCGCTGGGGACAATGGTGGCCAACCTTTCGGCGCACAAACGGGGTTGGGACGACCGTTGGGAAAAATTTTCGGACTGGGCCGGGAAAGGCAAAAAGTATCATGATGAATTACTGAAATGTGTGGATGAAGACACGGAAGCCTTCAATAAAATTATGGCTGCATTTGGTTTACCTAAATCGAATGAAAAAGAAATTGCGGAACGAAAACAGGCCATTCAAAAAGCAACTAAAATTGCTATGGAAATACCATTAAAAGTGATGCAACTGGCTCACGATTCGCTGGAAGTGATGGCAGCCATGGCTGAAACCGGAAATCCAAGTTCAGTTTCCGATGCCGGGGTTGGTGCGCTTTGTGCCCGAACAGCCGTTGAAGGTGCTTTTCTGAATGTGAAAATTAATGCTTCGGGCTGCAACGACAAGCAGTTTGTGGAAGAAATCCTGAAAAAAGCAAATTTGCTTTCTGCATCGGCCAGAAAGAAGGAAGTTGAAATTCTCAAAATTGTTGATCAGAAAATTTCAGGGTAACCGGTGCCGGTAAAATAAAAAAAACGGATGGCAATGTTTCGAATTGCCATCCGTTTTTTTATGCGAATTTGTTAATACCTTTCAAGCTTACTGAAAAAGAAATCTGCTTCAATTACAGCATTTTCGTCGCTGTCTGAACCGTGTACAGCATTTTGCTGCAGGTTGGTGCCGTAAAGCTTGCGAATGGTTCCTTCTGCCGCATTCTCAGGATTGGTGGCGCCAATAAAGTTTCTGAAATCTTCCACCGCATTTTCCTTTTCAAGCAATATCGCCACAATAGGACCGGAGCTCATAAACTCAACCAGCGATTCGTAAAAAGGTTTTCCCTTGTGCACCGCGTAAAATTCTCCGGCCTGCTCGGGAGTAAGCTTGGTAAGTTTCATCGCCTTAACATTAAAACCTCCTTCTTCGGTTATCTTTTTCAAAATTGCACCTGCATAATTTTTTTGAAAAGCCGTAGGCTTTATCATGGTGAAAGTTTGGTTCCCTGCCATTTTTCTGTGATTTTATAATGTTTATATGCCGCAATATTAACAAAAATTGAGTAAAGATGCCTTTGCACGCATGGCAGATTTCTTATCTTTGTCCATTCAAATTTTTATGGTTTTGAAAAACACTGGTAATGAGATTTTTACATCTTTAGAGGCTTTGGTTGGAGGACGGAAGCAAAAGGTAACTTTGGTAACTCACGAGAATCCGGATGGCGATGCCATTGGTTCTGCGATTGGGTTGGGCGAGGTTCTGAAAAATTTCGGGCATGAGGTGAAAATTATCGTGCCCAACGATTATCCTGAGTTTTTACGATGGTTTTCTTCCGATTTGGAGATTGTGGTTTACGACAGAAAGAAAAACCGGGGAAAGACCATTCTGAATGAAACCGAAGTGCTGTTTTGCCTTGATTTTAACGAAGCCAAACGCACGGCGCGGATGGAAAAAAAGGTACTGGAATTTGCAAAACCAAAAGTATTGATTGATCATCATCCTTATCCGACCGATTTTTGTGATTTGATGATTTCGGAACCGGAATACAGTTCAACGGCAGAATTGGTTTTCGATGTAGTTCAGCAAATAAATCTGGGAGAATACATCAATCATGATGCTGCCGAGGCGCTTTTTACGGGAATTATGACCGATACCGGCTCTTTTGCCCATAATATTTCGCGGCCAAACACATTTCAGGTTGTTGCCCGATTGATGGAGTTGGGAATTGATACGGAAAAAATTCATGCAGCAGTTTACCACAATTTTTCGGCACACCGCATGAAACTGCTGGGGCATTGTTTGGGTGAAAAAATGGAGGTTTTTCCCGAATACCGGGCTGCCGTAATCTGGCTTTCGCAAAAAGAGCTGGAAAAATTTGAGTTTCAACCCGGCGATACCGAAGGATTTGTAAATTACCCGCTTTCCATCAATAATATTGTTTTTAGCGCGTTATTTATTGAGAAAAAAGACCATGTGAAAGCATCTTTCAGGTCAAAAGGCACGTTTGCATGCAATGCTTTTTCGCGCGATCACTTTTCGGGTGGCGGACATAAAAACGCAGCAGGAGGAGAAACAAAATTATCGCTCGATGAAGCAGTTGAAAAGTTCAGGCAACTTTTGCCCGACTACAAGCATCTGTTATTGGAAACAACAATTTAAAAAACGAAAAAATGAAGATAAAATTTTTGATGAACCTGGCATTGGCAGCATTTCTGGCGCTGATGATTTCGTCGTGTTTAAAAACCGAAGATGAAAAAGTTTACACTGCTGCCGAAGAGATTGCACTACGCGAAGCTTATCTGGACAGCCTGACAGCGAAAGGACATAACATTGATACCACTGAAACCGGTGTTTATTACGTTATTCGGGAAGAAGGAGAAGGTGATTTTGCCATGGAAGGAGATACACTGACTGTTGGCTATGCCGGTTATTTTATCGACGGTGTGTTGTTCGACTCGTCTGAAATTTCAAGTACCGACGGGAAAATGACTTTCATTTTAAAACATGAAGAGTACCGCATGATTCCGGGATTTGAAGAAGCAATGACCGTATTAAATAAAAATTCCCGTGCCGAATTTATCGTTCCGTCGGAACTGGCTTACGGTAGCACCGGTTATGGCCGGATTCCTCCCTACCAAACTCTGGTGTTTGTCATAAAAATGCATGAAATAAAACCTACTTTGTAGCTTTGAAATTTATTAAACAGGAAAACAGATGAAACGCATACTTACAGCAATACTTTTAAGCACTCTGGCAATTACATTTTTCTCGTGCAAGGAAAACACCCTGGAAAAACAGCGGAAGAACGAGTTGAAAAAGCTCGATGAATTTATTCGTGCACATTACGCCGAGGTTGACCGCAAACCCTCGGGATTGTATTACATTGAACTGGAAGCAGGAACAGGCGATTCCATTAAAATGGGCGACCGGGTGCAGGTGTTCTACGAAATTTTTTCTCTCGAAGGCGAATCCCAGATGGCATCAGGGCGTTACGAACCACTTTCGCTGACTGTTCTTCCTCCTACAGAGCTATCTTCATCGGCAACCTACGTGAACGAATTGAAAGCGTTGAATGAAGCGCTAACCTATATGAAAAAAGGATCGAAAGCGCGGCTTATTTTCGACTCAAATCTGGGTTTTGGCCAATATGGTTCCCCTTCCTACGGAATTGGCGGCTTTGCTCCGTTAATGATGGAGGTGGAAGTGTATAAAGTTTATCCTGCCCAGGCGCCCGGAGAAGAAGAAGAAACGACCGAATAACACATAGATTTTCTACCGATGTCCAGGACTGAACTCCTGAAAAAACTGCTGCCCGGTTTTATCCCGCTGTTTGTTTTTATTGCTGCCGATGCAATTTGGGGAACGAAAACCGGGTTGTTTGTTGCCGTTGGTGTGGGACTGCTGGAAATGGTCTGGATTGCAGTCAGGGAAAAACGGTTCGACAAATTTATTCTTTTCGATACGTTGCTGCTTGTGGCCCTTGGCGGAGTTTCGATTTTTCTGGATAATGACCTGTTTTTCAAACTGAAACCCGGGCTGATTGAACTCATTCTGGTTGCTGTACTTGCCGTTTCGGCATTTTCAAAAGTAAACGTCATCAGTTTGATGGGCAAACGCTATCTGAAGGATCTGCAGTTTAACGATGCCCAGGCTGCCCAGATGCGTAAAAGCTTAAAAACACTTTTTTTCATTTTTGCCGGCCATACCGTTCTGGTTTTTTA
>CAZCPH010000172.1:0-6079 GCA_964500105.1 uncultured Mariniphaga sp.
CGAAACCGGACAATTTCAAATGTATCCCGATCCGTTGGAATTAAACGGCTACACAGGCGTTCTCTCGCCGCGAAACCTCGAAATTTTCATCGACCGGGTGATGCAGAAGTCGGGAGAAGAAAAATACCAAAAATATTTCGACGCCACAGCTGCCCTGAGTCTGGTTTGCTATAAAGCCGATCTGGAGATGATGCGAAGAACGAAAAAGCTGGCGGGTTTTCAAATGCTCGATTTGCAAGATTATCCAGGCCAGGGAACTGCACTGGTGGGAATACTGAACAGCCTAATGGAAAGTAAAGGAATTGTTTCTGAGGAAGAATTCCGCATGTACAATAACGACGTGGTGCCTCTTTGGATCGCCGACAGCTATACCTGGACCAACGACAAACCAATTTCCGGAAAAATTCAAATCTCCAGTTATACCGATAAAACTTTTGAAAATAAGCTTGTTACCTGGACATTAAAAAACACTGAAGGAGAAATTGTTAAACAAGGTGAACTGAAAAGCGATATTCCCAATGGCAAACTGACTGAAATCGGAAATGTTGAGATTGACATTTCCGGCATTGCAGAACCTGCCCGCTTGAATCTTGAAATTGAAATTGAAGAAACCGAATACCGAAACAGTTATCCGGTATGGGTTTACCCCGGGCAGAAGAATGAAGTTGAAACGGCAAAAGACGTTAAGCTTTTTAACCGGATTGATTCACCGCTTCTGGAACACCTGAAAAACGGAAAAAAAGCCATATTACTTCCCAACCAAAACGCTTTTCCGGAGCAAACCATTGGCGGTCTCTTCACATCAGATTACTGGAACTATTCCATGTTCAAATCCATTTCCGAAAACAATAACAAGCCGGTATCTCCCGGTTCCATGGGATTGCTCATAAATAACGAACACCCGCTGTTTCGTAATTTCCCAACCGAAAATCACAGCAACTGGCAGTGGTGGGCACCGGTAAAACATTCCAATCCACTCATTTTAAATGACTTTATTGGCAAAATTAATCCGATTGTGGAAACCATCGACAATGTGGAAAGGGTTCATTTTCTGGGGTTCATGTTTGAGTGCCGGGTGGGCAACGGCAAACTGTTTGTCTGCATGTCGGATCTAACCAACAACCGGAACTACAGAGAATGTGACCAGCTTTTCAGGGCAGTGACAGCATATGTTTCGTCTGAAGAATTTGAGCCAGCCGACCAAATAACGGAAAATGAATTGAAAGCGATGTTCTCCCATACCGGCGAAAACGAGCGTATTCAGGGAGTTAAGAACATTTCGTATGAGTAATTTATCGAAAAAGTTATCAACAGGTTATAATACAAAAAAATCCATCAGAAAACTGATGGATTTTTTGCGGAGAGAGAGGGATTCGAACCCCCGGAACCTCTCGGTTCAACGGTTTTCAAGACCGCCGCAATCGACCACTCTGCCATCTCTCCGGGCGCGACAAAAGTAGAACTTTTTTTTAATCAAAAAAACCCTGATGATTAAAAAATTTCGGATATGCTGAAAAAAAAAGGGGGTTTGGGGTTGTTTTTTTAAAAGTAATTTCTGAATTTAGCTTCAACTTTTAAAAAGGTTCTCTGAAATGCTTGATTTTACTGGCTTTCTGGAAAAACAGATAAAAAGAAAACAGTAATAAACAGAAAAGAAAATCATATAAATTGCTTATTTACAATAAATTAGTTTTTCATTTAAAATTTTTAGCTTATGAACAAAGCACAATTAATTGACGCAATGGCCGCTGGAGCTGGCCTTACAAAAGCAGATGCAAAAAAAGCTCTTGACGCTTTCATTGGAGCAACAACTGACGCCCTTAAGGGTGGCGACAGGGTAGCTCTGATTGGTTTTGGAACTTTTTCAGTAAGTGAACGTGGTGCTCGCACAGGAAGAAACCCACAAACAGGGAAAGAAATTAAAATCCCTGCAAAAAAAGTGGTTAAATTTAAAGCTGGTGCCGATTTGGCTGACGCAGTATCCTAATAAATTGGACGTAGGATACCACGAAATTAAAGGGGAGCAGTTAGCTTCCCTTTTTTATTGGCAAAAAACATTGATTATGCAAAAAGAACTTATCAGCTATTTGTCGAACCTGATTACCCCCGAAAGACTGAATTTATTCGAAAAAATTCTGGAACAACGAACTTCCTATCTTACCATTGTTCTTGAAGATATTTTTCAGCCCCAGAACGCCAGTGCAGTGCTGCGAACCTGCGATTGCTTCGGAATTCAGCACATACACATTATAGAAAACCGGAATGAATTTACCGTTGACCGGGAAGTTGCTATGGGTGCATCAAAATGGCTCAGTTTGCACAAATACAATCAGGAAAAAAACAACAGTCTGAACGCCATAAGAGTACTGAAAGAAAAAGGTTACCGCATAGTCGCCACATCACCGCACCTGAACGATTCTCTACTGCCTGAATTTGATCTGAGTAAAGGAAAAGCTGCCATTGTTTTTGGCTCCGAATTGCCAGGAATTTCTGATGCGATTCTGAATGAGGCCGACGAATTTCTGAAAATTCCGATGTATGGTTTTACCGAGAGCTTTAACATTTCTGTTTCGGCAGCAATCGTTATGTACCAACTGGCTCAAAAATTAAGAGAACTACCGGAAATCGACTGGAAACTGAGCGAACAGGAAAAAGACGACATTAAACTGGCCTGGCTGCACGCAACCATTAAACGAAGCAGTATGCTCGAAAAGCGGTTTCTTAAAGAATGGAAGCAAAAAGAACAAAAATCTGAAAGCTAATTTGAAGCCAATAGTTTTTTCAACTCATAAAGGGAAATCATTTCAACACCTTTTTTCTCCCAGATTTCGAACGGCAGCGGAATATTAGGAAGTTCCTTTATGGCATCTTTAACCACGTAAACTTTGTTCACTTTTTTTACCAGGCCTCTCACCGCTGCATCAACACAAACATTGGTTGTAACTCCGTAAACCACCACCGTGTCCGGATTCAGCTGTTTCAAAATGGTATCTGTCATTGGATTTCCGGTAAAAACATCAAAAGCATCTTTTCTGATCACAAAATTCCGGTGCTCTTCCCTGTTGAAAAGTTCGGGAGTAATTAAATATTCCTTATCCCAGTCAAAAATTAGCGGTTCTTCCGGTTCGGTTTCCCTGATGTAATCTGCACCGCGGGTACCTGCCATGCAATGCTCGGGAAAAGTATTCACAAAATCGGGGTTGGAATCGAGCTCTGCAGAATTGGCGTAATGATAATCTGCGGTGTTCACCACACGTATTGCGTTTTCCTTTGCAAGTTCAGTAAGTTCCTTCCACTGGGGACGCAATTCTTCTGCACCCTCAACATAAAGTTTCCCTCTTGGGTAAACAAAATCAATCTGGGTATCAACGTTCCAAAATATCAAATCAGTTAAATTCATTTTCCGGTGTTTAAAAATCATTTAAAGATATTGTTTAAGAAAAGCGGGCGAAAAAAATAAGTGTTAAAAAATGATAACAAAAAAACCCGGAAAAGTGACAATCCGGGTTCTCAAATATATTTTAACTTGCTGATTACAAGCCTTTTTCAAGAAACGAAACAAATTCATTTTCATCGAAAGTAACACCCAGTTTATGTTCGGTACCATCGGGTTCAATAATTACATGAAACGGAATGCTGTTGGTGGCATATTTATCAATCTGAAAATCGAGATTCTTTTTTCCCATGGTCTTTTTTACCTTTCCATCAACGTTCGAAGTTACCCACTCCTCTTCGGGCAATGTTGTTCTGTCGTCGGTATATAAGGCAATAATCACAAACTCTTCTGAAAGAGCTTTTAGCGCACGTGGATCAGCCCAAACGCCATTTTCCATTTTCTTGCAGTTGGCACAGGCATGCCCCTTAAAAACCAAAAATACCGGTTTCTGCTGTTCTTCTGCACAGGCCATTCCCTGTTCGTAGTCAAAATACCCGTTCAAACCATGGGGTAAATGCAGTTTATCGGCATACTTTGCCGATCCGCAAAGTTCATTCTGAACACCTTGTCCGGAAACAGCCGATCCTGCCTGAAAAAACGAATTTCCAGAACTTTGCGGCGGCAGTAACGCAGAAATGGATGTAAGCGGCGCGCCAAACAATCCGGTAAACAGATAAATCACAAAAGTGAACGTAGCAACCGATAAAAACAACCGGCCTGTTCCAATGTATGGCAAATCACTATCGTGCGAAAATTTGATTTTCCCGAGAAAATACATGCCCAAAAGGAAAAATAAAACAATCCAAATAGCCAGATAAATCTCCCTGCTAATGAAATTCAGGCCATACACCTGGTCGATGTTGCTCAAAAATTTTAATCCAAACGCTACTAAAATAAAAGCGAAAACCACTTTGATGGAATTGAGCCAACCGCCCGATTTTGGAAGTTTGCTCAAAGCCGACGGGAAAATCGCCAGCAGCGTAAACGGCAGCGCAAAAGCCAGCCCGAAGAAAAACATTCCGATCAACGGCCGCATTCCGCCATCCTGAACGGCTTCAATAATAAGTGCCCCGATGAAAGGACCTGTACATGAAAACGAAACAATAACAGTTGTAAGTGCCATAAAAAACGCACCAACCAATCCTCCCTGTTCGGCTTTCGAGTCGGTTTTATTTACCAGACTGCTGGGTAAAACAATTTCGAAAGCACCGAAAAATGAGATGGCAAAAACCAGGAATAAAATAAAGAATATGAGGTTGGGAATCCAATGAGTACTTAGAATATTCCCCACATTTGGACCAAATAAACCAAAAGTAAACAACGCTCCAAGCAGAGAAAATATCAGTAAAATCGACAACCCGAAAAACAAACCGCTGCGTATGGCTTTTCCACGGTTTTCGCTGCCACGCATAAAAAATGAAACCGTCATGGGAATCATGGGAAATACACATGGCGTTAATATGGCTGCAAATCCGGCCAGGGCCGAAATTAAGATAAAAAGCCACAGCGACTGCCCGCTGGCAGAGCCGGAAGTTGTTGTTGATATCCCGTCAGAACTTTCCGCTGAAACTACTGCCTGTTGGGCAGATTTATTCCCGTTAAACTGAAACGAAAACTCTGCTTCGTTTGGCGGCAGACACATTTCATCGTCGCATCCCATAAACAATACATACCCTTTTATTTCAACCGGATCATCAGATTTTAGCCTGATTTTTTGCGTTAATGTTGCCCGTTCGCTAAAAAAACGGAGGTTTAGCTGAAAAATATTATCAAACTTTTCAATCGGTTGCGGATCTTTTTGCAGTTCGCCAACAAATTCAAACAGCGTTGAGTCTTCATACACCACCTGTGTAGCAATTGGCCCTCCTTCGGGCAAATAAGTATCGTACAAATGCCAGTTTTCATCAATGTCGGCTTCAAAAACCAAATCAACTTCGTTTCCGTTTTGCTTCGAATCGAATGTCCATTTAATAGGCTCAATAATTTGAGAAAACGCCGAAAAGGCAATAAAAACGGATAAAACTATAAGTGTTAGTCGCTTCATTTTTTTATTTTTTTTATTCTTCAAAATATATCTACAAATGTATATACTTCAATACAACAAAAATCAAAAAGTAATGTTTTACGGTACTCTGCCGGCAGTTTTCGTTAAAAAAAGCCGGCATTATCAACCGGCTTTCTTTACAAAATAATTTCTTCCTGATTTTCATCAAAAAAGTGATATTCAAGGTATGAAAGCGAACTGTTTGATTCTACTTTCACCCACTTAAAAAATTTAAAAAACCATCTGTTCCTGATGCTCTTCAATCCGTTGGTGAGGTATGCCGCAACATACGGATGAACACTGACCAGCAGTTTTTTCTTGTTCAGATCTTTCAAAATGTATTTCACCTTGCTGTCCAGTTCATCGGCAAATAAAACGGTTGGCATAATTTTACCACTGCCGTTGCAAGTGGGACATTTTTCTGCGGTTTCAATAATTTCCTCAGGACGAACCCTTTGCCTGGTTATTTGCATCAGGCAGAACTTACTCAACGGCAGAATATTATGCTTGGTCCGGTCTTCGGCCATAATCTCTTTCATATGATCGTAAACCTTCTGCCTGTTGGCCTGCACATGCATATCAATAAAATCGATGACAAT
>CAZCPH010000172.1:6089-6990 GCA_964500105.1 uncultured Mariniphaga sp.
GCCACCCATATCTCTCAACCTCAATTGTCTGGCAATCTCATCGCAGGCAGCCAGGTTCACCTCAAGGGCGTTAGACTCCTGGTCTCCTGCTGTTTTTGCACGATTTCCGCTGTTTACATCAATAACGTGAAACGCCTCGGTATGCTCAACGATTAAATAGGCACCATTTTTAAATGAAACTGTTTTTCCGAACGAAGCTTTAATCTGCTTGTCGATTCCGTAATGTTCTAAAATTGATTTTCGCCCTTTAAAAAGTTTAACAATCTTTTTCTTATCGGGCTGGATGCTACCTATGTAATCGGTTATTTCGTTGCAAACCGACAGGTCGTTCACAATAATACTGTTGAATTTCGGTGTGTAAATATCCCTTAAAAGTGCGGTTGCCCGGTCAATTTCACCAATTATCAGCGACGGCGAATTTGCCCTTTTCAGCTTATGGAATGTTGTCTCCCATTTGTCAACCAAACCCCGCAATTCCTGATCGAGGTCGGCAACTTTTTTGCCTTCGGCAGCTGTTCGGACAATTACCCCGTATTTTTTGGGTTTGATGCTCTGAATAAGTTTTTTCAGGCGGCTCTTTTCTTCATTCGATTTTATTTTCTGCGAAACAGAAACTTTATCGCTAAACGGCATTAAAACCATAAAACGACCGGCAATGGAAATTTCAGAGGTAAGCCTTGGCCCTTTTGTTGAAATGGGCTCTTTGGCAACCTGCACCAAAATGTTCTGTCCAACCTTCAAAAGTTCTGTTATCCGGCCTTCTTTATTAATATCAGGCTCAGAATGAATTTTAGAAATGGAGGTAACTTTATTTTTCCGCGAAGCAACAATCCGCAAAAACTTATTTAGTGTAGCAAACTGCGGCCCCATGTCGAGGTAATGCAAAAAGGCATCTTTTTCG
>CAZCPH010000173.1:0-6953 GCA_964500105.1 uncultured Mariniphaga sp.
TCAGCTTCCCCCTCTTTTTTATATAATAACAGTGTACAAAAATTCATAAAATTAAAACACTATGATACAAATAGCTGATTTACACAAAGCATACAATCAAATCACAGTTTTGAACCTTCCCGAACTGACAATCAATCGCGGCGAGGTTTTCGGACTGGTGGGCAACAACGGCGCCGGAAAAACCACGCTGTTTTCGCTTATTCTCGACCTGATTCGTGCCACAAAAGGAAAAGTGACCAGTCACGAGGTGGAAGTGGCCCGTTCGGAAGATTGGAAGAGTTTCACCGGTGCATACATCGACGAAAGTTTTACCATTGGATACCTTACGCCCGACGAGTATTTTGGGTTTCTGGGCGAACTCCGGGACATGAACCAAAACGACATCGACCTGTTCAAAAACCGGTTTGAAACCTTTTTTCACGATGAAATTCTGGGGAAAAAGAAGTTCATCCGCGACCTCTCCAAAGGGAATCAGAAAAAAGTGGGTGTGGCCGGCGCTTTTATGGGAAATCCCGATGTAGTCATCCTCGACGAGCCGTTTGCCAATCTCGACCCTACCTCGCAATACAAACTGCGCGAAATTATTAAGGAATATGCAGCAAGCGGCGAAAAAACGCTGCTCATTTCCAGTCACGACCTCGACCATGTGGCCGATGTTTGTAACCGCATTGTTATCCTTGAAAAAGGCGAAATTGTTCGTGATGTACAAAAAACCGAAACCACACTGGCCGAACTGGAGGAATTTTTTACCGGTGTGAAAGAGGAAAAACCATTTTATGATGACTTGTAAACAGGAACGCAACCTTTTGTTCACTATTTGCATCTTCATTAAAAACGAAAAAAATGCGCTTTAAATTTGTTCTTTTGGTAATTCTTTTTTCCGGACTTCATTTGTTTTCTGTTGCACAGGAGCTGACTTTCGGACCGGTTAGCGGAATTAATTTTTCCAATTTACGGGGCGAAATGACCACCAACACCTGGAGTGCCAAACCCGGGCCTGTGAGCGGCATTTTTGCCAAAACCACCCTGGGAAACTGGCTGGCGCTGAGAACCGGTGCTGAGTTCACCAGCTTTTATTACCAGGAAAGGTGGAACTACACGAGCTATTACACAGGCATTGTGCCGACGGATATTTCTTACAGCAGCAGTTCTGTTATGCCTGGCGGTTGTATCATTGGGCCTCCTTCACCCGGCAAATGGGACTATCATTTCCTGCGGGTGCCGCTTATGCTGGAATGGAAAACACCAGGGAGGCTCAGTTTTGGGTTTGGGGCAGGGGTACACTACTCTTTTCTGTTAAACGATGAATTTACCGGAAAAGACAAAGACCTGCATTCGGAAGAATTCCGCGACGAGAACTTTCCGCCCGGAAGCGATTGGGGCTGGATGCTTTCGGCATCATTAAATTATGCTGTAAACAGCCGGTGGAATATTTTTCTGGAAGGGCGTACAACTTACGGGAAAGAGGTATATCTGGAAAGAATAAAGGGGAAAAACGGTTCTTCCGAATTGCTGTTCGGCGTAGGTTTTTCTCCCTTTTCCAAACCGGCAAAAGCCCAGGACGGACCTATGCCCGGTCGCCGACTTGAAATTTTACCTCACACGGGCATTTCCTTTTCCAAATCGGCAGACCCTGACAAAACAAGCGATTATGCTGTATTGCAGGGCATAAATTCAGGAGTTTCTGTGAAATTTCGGGTTGACACTGCATTTTCACTTGTTTCCGGGGCCTGGGTGGAGCGAAAAGGTTACCGTATAGACAAGCCAGGTCAGTCAAGAGTTTACTATGGTTACTCGCAAAACGCCGAACAGACTGTCAGTTTCCGGTCGGATGTTTCGCTCGATTACCTGACCATTCCGATGCTGGGAGAAGTTTCATTCGGAAACCGGTTCACCACGAATATTCAGTTCGGACTGTATTATTCGTTGCTGCAAAATGCGATGGCAAAAGGAGAAGAAACCCGGGAATACATCTACGAAAACGGCTATCAGAAGCAGCGGGAATATTTCGCTCAAAATGTGGAGGGCTGGTTCAGAAACGATGATTTTGGCGCAATAACCGGGCTGCGGTTTGAATACCGGATTCTTCCGAAAGTCAAAATTTATACTGCTTTGCAGGCAGCTCTGGGCTTTGTAAGGTTAGGCGACAACTCTGGGGATGAAACATCGGGACCTGCCCCCTCACAACTTGAGAATTTCAAAAACCGTTCATTAACGGCTTCTTTCGGACTTGCAATTCCTGTGGCTCAAAACTAAAAACCAATTTGCGATGAAACGATTTCTTTATTTCATACTTCTCATTTTTGCTTTTTCAGCCTGTGAACAATATCCAACACCGGGCACTCAGATTCTGAGGCAATTCAATTTTCAGACTATTGGAGCAGAGCAATTTGCCGAAGCAGGAAATTATTTACCCGACAGCGTAGGCGTTTTTGTGAATTTAGAGTCGTTGGTTCCCGCAGGTGAACGGGACTTTATGATGGAAGTTGAAGTTTTGCAAGGTGGAGGAATGGTGGACCAAACCCTCGTGCAGACAAACAAAAATGGCATAATGAAAACCCGCTGGAAAGTGGGCAATACATCCAACGAACAAGTTCTGAAAGTAAAAATTTACGATACGGAAGGTTTGTTTTCTGCCGAAACTGAAATTCGGGCAACTTCCTATTTTACCGACAAGCTGAACACAATTGAAAAAGGGATTTTTGTAGGTATTGGAGGCATGGTACGCGACACCATAAATCAACGCTCCATGCTCATTTCAGGAAGAAACCTGTATGTATTAACAGACAAATTTTTTAATTGGGAACGAATTGGTTATCCGTTCAGCACTTCACTAAAGGAACTTGAAATAAACAGCAACGGGGAGGTTTTTGCCGCCGGATGGAATGGGAATTTGTACAAAACAAGTGACTGGGGTGAAAACTGGTATGACCTGGGTAAACCCATCCCCGAAAATCCTTACCACTACGAATTTTACATCTCAAAAGACGATTACCTTTGGGCCAATAAAGCGGAATACGGCATCTATTGCTCTAAAGACAATGGAGTTACCTGGCAAAAAGATACTGCGGGGCTTGAAAACCAGGAAAGAATGGGCCCGGTTTATACGTATGCCGACACGGCACATATGGCCATTTCACATTCAAGCATGATGATAATGAAAACCACAGACAATGGGCTAACCTGGAAACCGGTGAACACACCCGAATATTCGTTAACCATGTTTGTTACAGATGAAAACGCCATCATTGCACAAAATCAGGGTGGTTTTCGTTTGCATAAATCAACCGATGGAGGACAAACATACAGTCAGGTTTTTTCACCGCATGTGGAATTCGGAACTACATCGAGACACCTGTATGATAAGTTCAAAAACGATTATTATGTGCTTGCACCAGGAGGCGGAGTCTGGAAAACAAAAGATTTTGAGGAATTTACAAAACTGTTCACCTTTACAAAACAACGCAATTTGTTCATCGACCATCAGGGAAATATTTACGCAAGCGGGTTCAACTATTCCAATGCAGCCGATGACCCTACCTTAATTTTGCCTGCTGCAAATTAATTACGAAAGTTATTTACTTTTTGTAACTTGGGGTCGGATTAATCAATACTTTTCCAATGGAAACCGAAAAAAAAACAACACAGGAAATATTTGCCAGAATGGCCGCGCTTTGCAGCCGTTCCGAGCAGTGTTCAACCGATATTCATAAAAAAATTATGGCTGCCGGACTCAACAGCGAAGAGGCTGACGAAATCATCGAAAAGCTGAAAGCCGAAAAATTTATCGACGACGGGCGGTACATCAGCTCGTTTGTTTCCGATAAATTCAAATTCAACAAATGGGGAAAGGTGAAAATCCGCCACTACCTGAAAATGAAAGGACTACCGGATGATCTCATTCAAATTGGCCTGAACGAAATTGATGCCGAAAAATACCACGAAACGCTCATTAAAACGCTGAAAGAAAAAGCCCGTAAAGTGAAAAAGAAAAACAAGTTTGAAAAAATGGGGCAGCTCATCCGGTTTGCCCAGAACCGCGGCTTCGAACCCGAAATAATCCACCGGTATTTGAACGAGGTGGTTGAGTAATGTGCAACTCTTTTTCCAAAGAAGGGATTATCTTTTAAAAAATTCAGCATATTGTTCCTCAACAATTAGGATTTCGTCATCTGATAACTCATCAAAAAACTTTTGCCTTTTTCTTGTAGAAATCCTGCCATTGTTTTGATCCAGAAATTTTATAAGCAAATCAACCTTTGAGTTTGGCAAATTGATAAATGCATTTATGGCATTTGTTAGTCGGTCGTATTTTTCAAGGTAGTCAATTTCTGCCGGTATTATTTTATTAATGGTTTCTTCAACACATTCGTATAAAAATTCTGCCTGGGTAGTTAAATCAAAATAGCGATAAAGATCAGCAGTTTCGTTCAAAATGCGGATGTTATGATCTGGCGTTGATTCCCATTCAATTAAATCAATTCTCGGTAACGAAAAATCTTCCAGTACTTCCTGATAATCACTGATTCTGTTCAGAATTGCAGCTGAAACGGGGAATATGATTTCTCTTTTAACAAATCCCATCCAGGTTAAAACGTGGTGAATAAGATACCTGTGAATCCGTCCGTTTCCATCAGACAAAGGATGGATAAAGACGAAACCAAATGCTATAATAGCGGCTGTCAATACAGGATCATATCTACTGTTCTGAAGAAGATTATTTGTTTTTAGCCACCCATTCATTAAGGAATCCAGGTCATCAGCTTTTGCAGAAATGTGATCAGGAAGTGGTGTAAATGTTTCGCGGTCATGTTCTCCAATAAAACCTTCTTCCGTTCTGAATCCCATGCGTTTAAGTTTTTTGGACCCGATTACAATATGTTGCAACCGTTCAATCTCTGCCAAAGTTAATGCCTTTTTCCCGGCCAGACCTATTGCTTTCCCCCAATTGCGGGCCCTCATGTTTGGTGGAATTTCACCTTCTATGGCAAATGAGGCCTTGGAATCTTTGAGTAACAGAAAGGCTGCAGTTCTGCGGATAATATCTTTGTCACAGTCATTTAGCCCTTTATGAATTGCCTCATCCAGCCTGGAATTAATAAAGTTTTCAAGTTTTTCAGTCTTTCTGATTAGCGGACAGAATTCAGGCGTTCCGGGCAGGTTGTTTTTTACCCGGTGCCTGCCCGAATTGGTGGCAGGTCCTGCATATTGCAATTCAGGATTTAAAACGTCCACATACGTGCCCTTTTTCAGATCGGGTATGTTTAGTTTGATATTGAACAACCATTCATAAAGAAACCAGATTTTTCTGAAATACTGACTTGTTGGCATTTCCATCACGGCTTCTTCAATTGTATTTTTTTCTAAAAGCTGGAAAGTTGTTTTTAAAATCAGCAAATCTATGCCTTCATATTTCAACGCAAAAACAACATGGCTCAGAACATCATTCTTTGGCTTATGTCTTTTTGTAAATACCTGCCACTCAGAAGTATTGTATCTTTGATGTTTTTCTGTAATCATAGCAAGTTGCCTGGGAAGCGGCAAAAGTTTACCGATTTGCTCTTCAATAAACCGGAGTAAAAAGGCGTAACCGGCAAGAACACCCTTCTCGGGGAGTATTCTTTCGTGAAAAATAGTTACTTCTTGTGAAAAATGATTATTCATTGGTTATTTTCATGAAATTTGATTACAAATATAACATGAAAAGGAATTAATTTATATGAAAATCAATTATTATTCTGTCAAATGCATGAAAAATACTTATGGAGTATATCACTCAAAAACAGCCAGAAATTCCCTGGGTGTCTGAATTACCAAATGGCTGAAAGAATAATCTTTGGTATTACGGGTTATGATGGTCGATAATTTCCCTTCCTCTGCACAAAAGTTTTGCAAACCATCTTCAAAATCCCTGAAATCAGAAAAAAGCGATTTTTTTACCGTTGATTTTCCAACCGGCAGAATTTCAATGATATCAAGAAGGGCAATCAGTTGTTTTTTAGCTTTTTCGGCAGATTCCAGCTTACTTACCACGTAATTGATATTGTTCACTGAAAGTGAAGAAACAAAAAGTTTCAGTTTTCCCCGGCTGGCATATTCAAAAATCCGCATGGCATCTTCATGGAATGGCTCTCTTCTGGTCAGAAAATCCAGCACTACATCCGAATCGATAAAAATTTTTGTCATTTCAAATGCTTTTTCAGAATTTCTTCTTCAATCAGATCATTGTAATTTTTATCTTCAGGCAATGGTTTAACCGACCCCCAAAGCGATTTGACCAAAGGACCGGGTTCAATCTCCTTTTTCCTGCTGGAGATTAAAGATTTCAGATATTCTTCTATAAGGCTGGAAAGACTTTTATTTTGTTTTTTGGCGTACCGTTTTGCTTCTTCAACCACCGTTTTATCTACCGTAATATTAAGTCGTGTTGCCATAGTTATGCGCATTAAATTCATCCCAAAAATACGCATAAATTTATTTTTTATCAAATCCCGTTCAAAAATATCCCTATATATTGTTTACCTTTGCACATCATAAAAATTTAAAAGAAAATGATTTTAAAAGACCAGGTAAAAGACCTCCTGGAGCGCCGGGATGCGCTGAGGAGGCATCTTTGACTACGATGCAAAGTTACTGCAGTTAAAAGAAGAAGAACTCAAAACACAGGACCCCGATTTCTGGTCCAACCCAAAAGAAGCCGAAAAACAGATGAAAGCCATTAAGTCCGTTAAGGAATGGACTACCGGTTTTGAAAAAGTAAACCAGGCTGTGGAGGATTTTGGAGTGCTTTACGAGTTTTTTGAAGCTGAAGAAGCTACCGAAGAGGAAATTGATAAAGCTTATGACGACGCACTCGGGTTGGTTGAAAAGCTGGAAACCAAAAACATGCTGCGTAGCGAGGAAGACCACTTAGGCGCTGTACTTAAAATAAACGCCGGCGCCGGCGGAACCGA
>CAZCPH010000174.1:0-6855 GCA_964500105.1 uncultured Mariniphaga sp.
AAAGGGCAGTAGAACTGATTGAAGCCAAACGTGAAAAAGACCGGAAAGCAGTAATAGCAGTTTTTGATGAAGAACCCGAGTTAAAAGTGCTGAATGGCAGATGGGGACCTTACATTTCTTTCAAAAAGAAAAACTATAAAATTCCCAAAAAAATGAAGGCAGAGGAGCTGACACTGGAAGACTGCAAAAAAATTATTGACGAAGCACCCGAGCCCAAAACAAAACGGGCAAGGAAAAAGAAATAGGAAACAAAAGGCAGATGATATATCATTTGCCTTTATTTTTGCACAAACTTTAGTGAACATGAAACTGCTCGACTATTTTAATCCGGTTGATTTTTCAAAATTTTCAACAAAATCGGGCCCTTTGGGAAAATACTCTTTTGGGGCAGCATTGGAAAAAATGAACGAAAAATTTCTGGGAGAAAACCCGGAGATACCGGACATTGCCATTGCAGGAGTTCCGTTTGATAACGGAGAACAGTCAAAATATGCGGCACCCGACAGTATCAGAGAAATGCTGTACCAATTGGCGGCATTCAGAAAATCACTGAAAATTGCAGATTTTGGAAACCTTAAACCGGCAACAAGTGCGAAAGGCACCCATCTGGCGTTGAGGGATGTGGTGGAATTTCTGCGCGAAATGAACGTTGTAACAGTTATCCTCGGCGGAACACAGGAATTGACCGTAGGAATTTGCGAAGCTTTCAAAAACGACCGTCTTTTCTGGATGTCATCGGTTGATGCTTCCCTCGACATAAAAAAAGGAACTGCTGCTTTTGACGCAACCAACTACCTCACAATGGTTTTTAAAAACCTTCCCAACCTTTTCCATTTCAGTCTGGTTGGTTATCAAACTCATTTGGTGGGTGAAACACTGATTGAACAAACAAAAAGTTTTGGCAAACATCTCCGTTTGGGGCAGTTGCGTGATGATTTTAAACAGTCAGAGCTGCTGCTTCGAAACACCGATGTGCTTTCCTTTGACATGGCTGCTGTAAAATTTGCCGATGCGCCGTCCACAACGCAAAAAAATCCGAACGGATTGCGTGGCGACGAAGCCTGTCAGCTGGCGCGTTATGCCGGATTAAGCCCAAAACTGAGCGTTTTCGGGTTATTTAATATCACCGAAAAGAAAAATACGGACAACCGGTTGACAACAAAACTGGCAGCAGAAATCATATGGTATTTTATGGAAGGCATTTCGGGGAGAAGCACACCGGGAGCAAGAACAGTTTACAAAGTGGAAGTTGACGGACTGGAACAACCGTTGGTTTTCCGACACGAAAAAGAAACCGGCCGCTGGTGGTTCGAAGTGCAGTCGGTTTCGGGCGAAACACTCGAAGTGGCTTGCACGGAAACCGAATACAACGAAGCTGCAAATAACGAAATACCGGAAAGATGGCTTACGTTTGTTCAAAAAATGGACGGTTTATCAAAATAATACAAAAATGACAGCGTTCAATGCATACCAGGTTAACAGAAGTTTGTTACAAACAACATTTTTTTATTTCTTTAACCTGCAGAGGAAAAACTATAGATGCAGCAGCCAAAAAAGAAGTATGAACTGAGCATGAGAAAAAAGCATTACAACGAAACAGGAAATAATGTCTTTGTGCAAACTCTCCCGGGAAAATCTGCCGGGAGCATGTGTTTCATTAAAAAATTAACATTTGTAAACACATGAAAAAAATTATTTCTTTTCTATATTTGCTGCTACTAACAAAGTTGGCTGCTTTGGGCCAGATAGATCCGCAGTTTACAAACAATATGCATTATAAATTGGGCGTAAACCCCGGATATGCCGGTGCCGAGAATGCCATAAACGGACTATTATTAAATCGTTATCAATGGGAAGGTATGAAAGGGGCTCCAAAAACACTTGTATTTAGTGCAGATGCTGCCATTAATGCTTTTGGTGCCCCCGGAGGTATTGGGTTAAACATTATAAGTGACCAGTTGGGTTTTGCAAAAAACATCCTGATAAATGCCAATTATGCCTACAAGGCCGAATTGGGTTTTGGTACCCTTGGAATCGGGGTTTCACTGGGTTTATACAACCAAAGTGTAAATGGTGAGTGGGTAGTACCCGAAGACAACCTCGGAATTTATACACAGCCCGGTTCCGACCCCGGAATTCCTCAGGGAGAAGTCAGCCAGATGGCATTTGATATAGGAAGTGGTTTGTATCTTACTTCCAACAACTATTATCTGGGACTGTCGGCAACCCACATCAACGAAGCACCCATTGAATACGATGAAACATCGCGTGCTTATTTAACAAGGCACTATTATTTAATGGGCGGATACAATATTAAATTGGGAGATCCGTTATTTGAGTTGCGACCGTCGTTTTTATTCAAGACCGATGTGGCCGGCTGGCAGCTGGATTTGAATACGAATATTGTTTTCGACGACAGGTTTTGGGGAGGAATCTCCTACAGGATTGATGATGCACTTGCGCTGTTAATGGGACTTGAACTGGCCAACGGGTTAAAAGCAGGCTACTCTTTTGATCTGGTCACTTCAGCAATCGGATACTACGGATTTGCATCGCACGAGTTGTTTATCAGCTACTCACTGAATTTGGAACGAAACCGGAACCAGAAATATAAAAGTATTAGATTTTTATAAAGAAAGCCATATATTTGAGCTATGAAAAAACTTCTTTTAATTGCAGTCGTACTCTCGTCTCTGTTCGCTTTTACGGGTTGTAACCCATCAGGCAACGGAGAATTAATTGGCGTACAGGACAGACCTAAATGGCGTGAAACCCAACCCTATGGGATGGTATATGTCAGGAGGGGAAGTTTCAATATCGGCCCCAGTGATCAGGATCCTGCCATGGCCGGAATTCCAACCAAAACAGTTTCACAGGAAGCATTCTGGATGGACGACACCGAAATCACCAATAACGAATACCGCCAGTTTGTCAACTGGGTAAAAGACTCCACTGCACGCAGAATGCTGGGCGATCAGTACCCCGAATTCCTGATTACCGAAGACAGGAACGGAACACCTGTGGATCCGCCACGAATTAACTGGCGTGAAAAAATCGACTGGAGCGACCCCGATTACCAGATGGCCATGGAAGATTTGTTCGTTCCCGAAAACGAACGCTTTTTCGGCAAAAAAGAAATTGACAGCCGCAAACTGGTTTACGAATACTGGTGGATCGACCTGCACCAGGCAGCCAAGCGTTCCAACAGCTACAACTTCAAAACGCAGCGATATGAAGGGAATGTGTACGACAGTGAAGGTGAGCTGAAACCCATCGAGAACCGTTCGGCATTTATCATGAACGACCAGGTGCATGTATATCCCGATACCCTGGTATGGATCCGCGATTTTACATACTCATATAACGAACCGTGGGCCACGCGCTACTTCTGGCACCCGGGATTTGATGACTATCCGGTGGTTGGTGTCACCTGGAAGCAGGCCCTGGCATTTTGCAACTGGAGAACGAAAATCCAGACCGATTTCCTCTCGTCAAAAAAACAGTCCGGACTGCAGGCCTACCGGCTTCCGACGGAAGTGGAGTGGGAGTACGCTGCCCGTGGAGGGAAAGATTTCTCCATGTACCCCTGGGGCGGTTATTACGCCCGAAATGAAGATGGCGTATTCCTGGCAAACTTTAAACCGCTGAGAGGCAACTATGTGGAGGATGGCGGCATCTCAACCATGAAGGTGGGCAGTTACGATCCCAATGCCTACGGCGTGTACGATATGGCTGGCAATGTGGCTGAATGGACCGAGAGTGCATACGATGAAGCCGGATATAACTACTTCAGCGACCTCAACCCGACCTTCACCTACAACGCCCGTCCCGACGACCCTCCGGTAATGAAGCGGAAAGTGGTCCGTGGCGGATCGTGGAAAGATATAGCCTATTTCACCCAGGTCTCTGTGCGAACCTTCGAGTACCAGGATACGACAAAATCGTATTTAGGATTTCGCAGCGTTCGTTCTACCTTTGGAGAGGAATTTAATTAAAAAAAACTTATAACCATTAAGATCAGACAGAATGAGTTTAGGTGATGTTTTTAGAACAAAGCGGTGGAAAATAATCATGGGCTTCGTCTATGGTTGGGGTGCATCAGTGGTGATGATGGGCGCCCTCTTTAAACTGCAGCACTGGCAGTATGGCGGGCTGCTGCTTACCATTGGGCTGGTTACGGAGGCCATCATCTTCTTTCTCTCCGCGTTTGAACCGCCCATGGAGACCTACGAGTGGTCGAAGGTATATCCGGAGCTCAACGAAGATTTCAGCCTTGCCGATCTGGGTGAAGGACGTTCTCCACGAAATCAGGGAGGTCTCAATCCGCTCCTTTCCGGAACCGAGCTGTCGCCCGAGCTGTTGGATAAAGTAGGCAGGAGCCTCAATGAACTGTCGGATGCAGCCCGGGGTATCAGCCATATATCTTCGGCGACTGTTGCCACCGACAACTACCTGAAGAACCTCAATACCGCCTCTGAATCGGTGAACTCCTTTGCATCGGTAAACAAAAAAGCCAACGAAACAGTCAATGACTCGGTTGAAAAACTGATCCGGTCGTATCATACCACATCGGAGCAGCTTTCGGATGCCGGCCGGAGTGCCGTTGAGAAACTGACCCGCGGAAGTGAACAGTTCTCCTCCAGGTTAGCCGAAACGGGGAAAAGCCTGG
This sequence comes from uncultured Mariniphaga sp., assembly GCA_964500105.1. Lineage (GTDB taxonomy): Bacteria > Bacteroidota > Bacteroidia > Bacteroidales > Prolixibacteraceae > Mariniphaga. Next base: position 4,670 of record CAZCPH010000174.1, read on the forward strand.
AAGAGGGGCTCAACCATGTATCGGGATCGGTTGCCGGCGAATTCAAGGCTATGGGCGAGAATGCCCGGCTCTATGCCGGAAACCTTGATAAGCTGAATCAGAACCTCAGCGCCCTGAACCAGACCTTTGAATCGCAATTGAGAGGATCGAAAGCTCAGTTTGAAGCCAACCAGAAGTTCAACCAGGATATTGGCCAGATGAATGAACTGCTGGCTTCATCGGTATCGGAGCTTCAGAAATACAAGAGTAATGCAGAGCAGCTGAATAAACATCTGGAATCGCTCAATACGATCTATGGCAATATGCTGAATGCGTTGAGTTACAGAAAATAACAAATTGAAGTAACCAAGTTATGGGTGCAAAAAATTGTCCGGAAACCCCGAGACAAAAAATGATAAACATGATGTACATTGTCCTCACTGCCATGTTGGCATTGAACGTGGCATCAGAGGTACTGGAGGCCTTCAAGGTGGTTAATATCAGCCTTCTGGAAACCTTAAGGACGGTGGACACAAAGAATGCGCTGGTCTATTCCCGGTTTGAACAGGCGTATGCTGAAAATGAATCCAAGGTTAAGGAGTGGAAAGAGAAGGCCGATCAGGTGAAGGAGAATACCGATCAACTGTTTTCCTTCATCACGCAGATTAAGGAGGACCTGGTCCGGCAGTCGGGGTACTTTCAGGTATCGCCAGAGTCTCCGCTGGAAGGTTCCGATTTCTGGCTTGAGCTGACCACCGGAGATACGCTGGTACTGAATAAACCCGATGATCTCAACGCTCCGTCGGAATATATGATCACCCAAAAAAATGCTACCGAGCTTAAAAATAAAATCATCGAATTCAGAGAGTTTCTGTTGCCATTGATCGATGAGACGGATGAGGACCTTAGAGAGACGATAAACAGCATGCTGGACACCTCCAATCCGAAGGTTAACTTAAAGGAGGGCGGGGAGACAGACACGTGGGAAACCGAGCGTTTTTTGGATAAGCCGATCGCTGCGGTTCTGACGCTGCTCTCCAAGATTCAGATTGATGTTAAGAATGCAGAGACGAACCTGATCAACTACCTGTTTGCCCAGATCGATGCGGGTGCATTCCTTTTCAACAAGTTAGGGGCACAGGTGATTCCCAATTCCAACATCATCCTTCAGGGCGACGAGTATATGGCTGAGGTGTTTTTAGCGGCTGCCGACACAACGCAGCAACCGGAGATACTGATCAACAACCGGCCGGTACCGGTAAAAGACGGGATTGCTACCTACCGCATTAAAACATCGGAACCGGGAAGCTTCAGCTGGAGCGGACTGATCCGTTACAAAACACCGGCAGGCATCATTAAAGAGTACCCGTTCCGGCAGGAGTACCAGGTAACCCAGCCCAACATCACCATGTCGGCTACCCGGATGAATGTCTTCTACCTGGGATTGGACAATCCGTTTAGTGTCAGTGGTGGTGGTATTCCGCAGGAGAACCTGGAAGTTAACATGACCAACGGAACTGCCCGGGAGACCGCTGAAGGAGGGTGAAAAGAGTGCCCGATCCGGTTGCCAAGGTGGCTGGCATGTCGGGTGGAGAAATCAAAAGAGAGCGCCTGGCCGTGGAAGAGGGTGTGATGGCTGTTTTGGAAGATTTTGATTTTGATTTTAAATATACCATTACCCAGTTTAATGTACAGATCCAGGGAGCCGGTGGTTTTGTAAACATCTGGGAGAGTAGCTCCAACCGGTTTACCAACGAAATAAAAGATCAGTTCAGAAGGCTTAATCCAAACAGTTTGGTGTTTATCGATAATATTAAAGCAGTTGGCGACGATGGCATTACACGCAATCTGGATCCAATATCGTTTAAAATACAGTAGAAATGAAGAAAATAATTATTTGCGCAGGAGTGGTACTGTCGATGCTGACATGGTCGGCTGACAAAGCAGATGCCCAGATCGTCAACGGGGCATTTCAGTCCACCGATATCTCCCAGAAACGACCGATGCCTTTGCCAACGGTGAGGGAAGCCGATGTGTTTTGGTCGAAAAAGGTGTGGCGGATCATCGATCTCAGGGAGAAGATGAACCTGCCCCTCTACTACCCCACCATTGAAATGGATGGCCGCAAAAACCTGATCAACCTGCTGCTGGATGGGATCGAAAACGGACAGATTACGCCATACGATGCCCGTTTGGACGATGATTTT
>CAZCPH010000175.1:0-6853 GCA_964500105.1 uncultured Mariniphaga sp.
GCTACACTGCTGAAAGAACAACAAACCGTTGACAGGAACAACAATGAAACAACAATAAACCCCAAAGGAAGGCATGATCCCTGTGTATTGCCAAGGGCAGTACCTATTGTAGAAGCCATGGCCGCTCTGGTTTTGGCTGACCATTATTTATTAAGTAAACTTAATTCGATTTAATATGCCGAGAAGAAAAAGAAACAGAAGAATTCAGGTTCCCCCTGTAATTAAAGGGATGTCGGTTTATGGCGTTCGTGGCCGGAAATCAAACGAGGTGATTCTTCATCTTGAAGAGTATGAAGCCATTCGATTGCTTGATTACCAGAACCTTACTCAAGAACAGGCAGCCGTGCATATGGACGTTTCACGGCCAACCCTTACCCGAATTTATGAGGAAGCCAGGAATAAAGTGGCTACAGCATTTGTTGAAGGACGCGATATCATTTTTAAGGGAGGAGATATTTATTTCGATGAAAACTGGTTTAAATGCAATTCATGTCAGGCCAGTTTCAACGATTACAAGGAAAAACATCCCAAATGCCCGGTTTGTGGCTCCGGCGAAGTGATTACACTAAACGAGTTTTATTCAGCGTAATCCATTCGGTTCAAATAATAAAGCAAAGCCCCGCAACGTCAAAAAGTTGAATATAAAAAACCACCGGGCCTTTACCCGGTGGCATCCATTTAAGTTGTGATAAAACCAGAGTTCATTGCACTCACGATACAAGTTAAAGAATTTGTATCATCTGGCAATGAACTTTTATTTTATTCTTTTTTCAAATTCTCTGATTCTGTTTCCCTTTTATGGTTTTTAACATGTTTTGGTCAAAGGGTAAATTTTATATTTGCGGCTTAAATATCGAAAACTGAAGTTTTACAACATTAATGTCCGGCGGGCACAACGTATAAAATGAAGATACGCAGACTTTTAAGGGTTTTACATCGTGATTTGGGGTACTTTATTGTGGGCATGACCATTGTTTATGCTCTTTCGGGAATATTTCTCAACCATCGTCATGACTTTAATCCCGACTACAAAATTTATTTCGAAGATTTTCAAACCGAAATTCGCTCGGTTGAAGAGGTTGATGAGGGGATGCTTAGAAACCTCCTGAAAGAACTTGATAAAGATGTGGTGTTTAAAAAGCATTACATCACCAATCAGGGAAACATTAAAATTTTTATTGAAAACGGCGAAGTGGTTATTAATCCGGAAACGGGTAACGGAAGCATGAATTATTTGCAGAGACGCCCCGTCATTTTTGAAATGAATAAATTGCATAAAGCGTCCATCGGAACTTTGTGGAAATGGGTGAGCGACGGGATGGCGGTTATTCTGCTGTTTGTGGCTGTCTCCGGCCTTTTTCTTTTAAAGGGAAAGCGTGGCTTTGGCCGGTGGGGCTGGTGGTGGACAATTGCCGGAATTGTTGTACCTTTATTTTTTGCAATCATGTATATTTGAAATTGAAAAACCGAAAAATAGACTGAAAAATGAAACGAATTTTTTTATTATCCGTTATCGCAGTGATAGCTTTTAGCTGCGGAAATCAAAAAAAGCAAAGTGAAAGTGCTGCAGGCAATACCGAAAAATCAGCAGTGGTTTATTCTGTTGATGAATTGTATGCCAACGCCGCAGACCTGGTTGGTCAGGAAGTAACCGTAAAAGGAACTGTAATGCATGTTTGCAAACAGGGTGGAGGCCGGTGCTTTTTAATGGGAAGCAATGAGGATTTTAACATCAGGGTTGAGGCCGGAGAAAAAATTGGTGCATTCAGTCAGGAACAAATGGGAAGCGACCTGACCATTACCGGAATTTTTAAGGAAGTGAAAACCGAAGCCGACGCGCATAATCCAGCCCGCGAACACGGCGCAGACGAAGCTGATCACGAGCATGATGCAGAAGCGGAAGAAGCCCACCGGATAATAGTTGAAGCCGAAGAAAATGCTGAAATTGTCTATTTCATGGAAGGCCTGACTATTGTGAAGGAAGAAATTTAACGGAACAACACTTTACTTTTCTGCCGGGATAAAATCGAGCGAAACAGAGTTGACACAGTGCCGCGTGTTTTTTTGCGTAAATCCTTCGCCATAAAACACATGACCCAAATGTCCGCCACAGTTGTTGCAGGTAATTTCGGTCCGGCGTCCGTCGGCATCCAGGGTTTTTGTTACCGCACCTTCTATTTCATCATCAAAACTGGGCCAGCCGCAGTTCGATTCAAATTTATCCGACGATTTGTATAATTCTGCCCCACAACGTTTGCACACATAGGTGCCTTTTCCTTTGTGGTTATTGTATTCTCCTGTAAACGGGCGTTCTGTCCCTTTATGAATAATCACATATTCTTCAAAATCAGTTAATTTTCTGTATTCATTCATTTTTCCGTCCTCCTTTAACTCTACCTTCGCCTCTGCCTTTGCCTCAATCTTAGCTTTTTCCTGAACCTGCCCGCAGGCAGAAAAAGCAGCAGCAAAAAATAATATGGTAATAATTGTTTTCATTTCAGGATTAAAACAACCAGTGCAGATTGTTGGTTCAATTTTTTTTGACCTCATAGAGGTCGCATGTGTATAGTATATTTATTTGTACGATGTTTATTCGACTCCATTTGGAGTCGAATTTTATAAGTCCATTATATTTCTATGACCATGGGAATCATCCGGATTTTTTATTGAGAAATTCCTAAATCAAACCTCCCGAATTCCTATCCCTGGCCTTTCCACCAAAGAAATTTTTCCATCCACAATTTTTACGCCTTCGAACGGGTCGTTGGAAATGAGGAGGTTTCCGTCCAGATCGGCCCATTCGGCCTGAGGCGCAAGCTGGGCGGCTGCTGAAACGGCGCACGAAGTTTCGGTCATGCAGCCAATCATCACCCGTAAATGGTTGGTGTGTGCCAGGTTTATCATTTTGTGGGCCTCGCGCATGCCGGTGCATTTCATCAGTTTGATGTTGATGCCTGAATATACGCCCACAGCCTCCTGCACATCGCACAATCGTTGAATGGCCTCGTCGCCGATAATGGGCAGCGGCGAACGTTCAGTCAGCCAGGCGTGGTCGTCTTTCCGGTTTTTGGGCAGTGGCTGCTCTACAAATTCAACGCCTTTTTCTTTCAGCCAGTGCACCATTTCCAGCGCTTCCTCCTTTTTGTCCCAGCCCTGGTTTACATCCACACAAAGTGGTTTATTGGTTACTGAACGGATGGTTTCAACCATTTCCTTGTCGTTGGGGCCGCCCAGTTTTACTTTCAGGATTTTATAGGGTGCCGCTTCCTTCACTTTTTGCTTCACCACATCTGGTTCGTCAATTCCGATGGTAAACGACGTGTTGGGTGTGTTTTCCGGTGAATACCCCCAGATTTTGTACCATGGTTGTCCCATAATTTTTCCCACCAAATCGTGCAGGGCAATATCCACTGCAGCTTTGGCTGCCGTGTTTCCGGGCATTGCTTCGTCCACGTATTCCAGAATTTCCTCCATACGAAACGGGTCGGTGAACTGAGTCAGGTTTAACGCCGTTAAAAACCTTCCTGCAGTTTTTTGCGTTTCGCCCAAATAAGGCGGCATTGAAGCTTCGCCATAACCAGTAACCCCGTTACATTCAATTTTTGTCAGCATTACCGGTGTGGTGGTTCGTGAACTGCTGGCCAGCGTAAACACATGTTTCAACTGTAAATCGTAGGGTTCAAATGTCAGTTTTAAACCCGGTGTCGGAAATCTTCCTTTCATATTCGAATAAGTTAATTTGGGCAATACCAAACCACCCACTGTAAACAATGCCGTATTTTTTATAAATTTTCTTCTGTTCGTACCCATTTTCTTTAAACTCAAAACTTTAAACTTTTCCCGTAGGCTCCGAAGGAATGCCCATGGCATATGCCTTCGGCAAAACTCTGAACTCGAAATTCGAAACTTCTTCAATACCATGGATGTTCTTTCACCCACTGAATTCCTTCTGTTCCCTCAGAGCCGATTATCCGTTTAACTCTGATAAACGAATTCATCCGATACTCTGAATATATTTCACTTTGAGGATCGAAACTGTTTTCCTCCACTTTACCGGCGGCGTGAATATACTCTGTTTTCCCAAGTGAAATGGCCACATGGGTAATTCGCTCCGGTTTTTCTTCATCTGCTTTCCTGCCGAAAAAAAGCAAATCGCCAGGCTCAACGTTTTCAAATGAACTGCCCGGATTTTCCGGTTGTCCGTGCCGTACCTGCAATGATGCATCGCGGGCGAGAATAATTCCGTGCATAAAATAAACCATTTTGGTAAACCCGCTGCAATCCATGGCCATCGCCGAAGTTCCACCCCAAAGGTAAGGTCTTCCTTTTAATTTTTGGGCAATTTTGATTACTGAACCGGAGTTTGGTCGGGCAGTTTCTCTGAACTCCGAAAAAGAAACCCAGTTTTGCGGATTGGTAAAACCTTCCCGTCCGTCAGGAAATCGTACCTTAATGTAATTCAGATGTCGTTCCACCAGTTCGAGAATGCCTCCCATCGTTACATCGGCAACTGGATTTTCCATTTCTTCCGTTTCGAAAATTTCTGCGAACGAGCCGGTATAAAAAATCCGTTCGGTCTGCCGCCAGTTTTGAAGTTCGGTTTCAGTAACCGGAAAAATTCCGCCCGACGGCGCCCATGAGATATAACGGTCGGGTGTTTGCACCAAATGCCAGCCACCTTGTTTTTTCAGAATTTTTACCGGAGTCCCCAGCAATGCCTGGGTAACCAGTTCCGAAGAATACCGCGGAGTTGCCCTGAAATTGGCTGCAGAAACATTTACCAGCGCAAATGGATGATCGCCAACAGTGGAGTCGGGGAGCAGTGAAATTTTGTCTGCCACTTCAAATGACTGAAATTGGTTTATCAGTTCATTTTTCAGATTTTCGTTATCGGTTTCACCTTGCAGAACAACCATTCCGTTTTGTAACGCAGCTTTCACATCGAAAAAAGTCTCGCGTTTGTCAGGAACATTAGTATGTTCAAACTTTAAGATAATACTTTCTGCTTCTTTGCTGCGGTTTTCTGCGCACGAAACAGCCAGAATCAAAAGCAGGAAGAATATCAATTGTTTCATAATTCCGGTTGTTTTAAATAAGTCACATTCATTTTATAGCTCCACTGGTCGAAATAAATATTTCCTCCACTCCATTCCAGTTCGCCCCGCTGAAAGTCGATGGGCTCGCTTCGGAAATACTTTTTGGGAGGATTGAATTCCCGGCTGAAATCGTCGTTTACAATCAACCGGTAACCATCAATTCCCGAAATGTAAAATTCTTTGACTTCTTCATTATTTGCGTTTTGTAACCCAAATGACTGGTCCAGCGGAACCCAGCCCACACCTTCGTAAAACACTTCGCACCAGTCGTGCAGGTTTACCTCGCCGGGGTGAAGCATCCAGCCACTCTGCCATTTGCAGGGGATTCCGCTTACCCGTGCCAGCGACATGAACAGCAATGTCTGCATCCCACAGTCGCCTTTTCGGTATTTTAAAACATATTCAGGAATGTTTTCAAAGATGGAATATTCCAGCGCCGAGGCCCAGGGAATATTGTTGTTTATCCAGTAGTAAATGGCTTTTACTTTTTCGTAAGGATTTGTAATGCCGGCAGTAATTTCAGCAGCCAGTTGTTTTATTTGTTCAGTAAAAACGATGTGCGGCAGACGTTCTAAAGTATAAGTTTTGAATAAATCTGAAGTTATGTTGTAAGGTTCAATTTTTTCCGGATGAAGCTTAATCCACTGTGGATGTGTTTCAAATTCGGCAGAGAAACGGAAAAAAGCAGGCTGCCCGGCAACGGTTTTTTTTTCTATAAACAGACTTCGTTGCAAAACAGAATTTTCGGCAATGAAATAGTTTTCTGAATTCACCGACAGCAATTTTACATTTTTTTGTCGCGGCAAAGATTCGCGCGGGAAAGGCAACCAGCATTTTACGGTTTCACCGGCCGGAATTGCATCAGGTTTCAAGGTAATGGTAAAGTCAATTTGAAATTTGTGGGTGAGCTCGTCTAGTGAAATATCTTTTTTGAATTTTTCTACCAGACCAGAAGTGTTTTCCAGACGAAAAACATCCAGCGGGTCAACCGTTTCCCCGTCTTTGCTGATTTTTGCCTGCCTTGCCAGTGAATCAACCCGGAACAGGTTAGGCACGGCATTCCGAAAATACCTTTTTCGACCGTCAATTCTTCGCATTTCCAGTTTTCCTGAATTTTCCCAGAAATCCATTTGTTCTTGTTTTAATTCGGGAAAATATTGTTGAAGTTCCTGTCTGATTTCCGGTTCATTTTTCGAAAAATCAATTTCAATCCGGTCCATTTTAGCGAGCAAAATTTCAAAATCTTTATTTTCTTCTTTTTCCAGATTTTTTTGAACAATCCGCTTGATTTCTTCTCTTGCTTCAGTGAAACGGCCTTCGGTTAAAAGCTCAGAAATTTCGTCAATGGAAGGCTCAGCAGGGCTGCATCCGTAAATAAACAACACAGAAAGCAGCAGAATGACAATATTTTTGGATATTTGGTCCATGTTCCGATGTTGCATTGGAACAAAGATAGAGAAACGCGTGGAACAATAATCAAAAAAATCTCAGTGGAAAACAATTTTGAAATACCTATACTGTATCAGGATGAAAAGATTATAGTGGTGGAAAAACCAGCCGGATTGGCGGTACATAAAAATGATTTTATGCCGCACGATGCGCCCTACCTGACCAAGCTGCTTGGCGATGTCACCGGCAAATGGATTTACAATGTGCACCGGCTCGATGCAAAAACCAGCGGCGTAATGGTTCTCGCGTTTTCTTCGGAAACAGCAAATAACCTTACGTTACAGTTCGAGCGTAAAGAAGTGGTTAAA
>CAZCPH010000176.1:0-6817 GCA_964500105.1 uncultured Mariniphaga sp.
GAACATCAACTGTTTCATAACCTGGAAACTGCGGAAACAGTACTCGATTACGATTCCGACTTGCAGGAATGGGGCATCATGTCGTTTATGGGTCGTCTGAACTATGAGTTGATGAACAGATATTTATTCACTGTTACCGGCCGTTACGATGGTTCATCAAGACTTTCAGAAGGAAAAAAATGGGGATTTTTCCCATCGGTAGCTTTCCTTTGGAGAATCAGTAATGAAAATTTCATGGCCAATCAAAGCGTTTTCTCCGATTTAAGACTGAGAGCCAGTTATGGTGTTACCGGTAATACAGGGATTACACCTTACCAAACCAGAGGTGGACTTACCCGAACAATCTATTCGTTCGGCAGCAACTCGGGATACGGTTACCGCCCAGGCACCATAGCCAATCCAGACCTCAGGTGGGAATCTTCTGCAACCACAAATATCGGACTGGACTTTGGTCTGGGTGAAAATTTTGCTGGTAGCTTCGAAGTTTATCAAACCAATACTACTGATTTACTTCTCGAGCGTAAAATTCCTATCACTTCAGGATTTGACAATGTGATGGAAAACATAGGAGAAACCAGAAACCGGGGTTGGGAATTTTCATTGACCGGCAGGCTTGTTTCCACCCGTGATTTCACCTGGTCAGCCAACCTGAATCTGTTTGGGAACAAGGAAGAAATCATTGATTTGTACGGAAATAAAACCGATGATGTTGGCAACGAATGGTTTATTGGTGAACCTTTAACCGTTTGGTACGATTATGACAAAATCGGTATCTGGCAAACAAGCGAGGCAAGTCAGGCAGAAGTTTACCAGGCACAACCCGGGCAAATTAAAATCAGAGATGTGGTTGCTGACGATAAAATTAATGAAGAGGACCGGGTTATTCTTGGCACCAATATTCCAAAAGCAACACTTGGATTGGGCTCAAGGTTAATGTACAAAGATTTCGAATTTTCATTTTTGATACTGGGAATCTTTGGTCAAACCATTTACAACGAATTCGAAGTTAACCACGCTACATTGCAGGGCCGCTACAATAATCTCAATGTTGATTTCTGGACAGAAGACAATCCAACCAATGACCATCCAAAACCAGACGGAAGCAGGGAATATCCACTTTACAGCGAATCCAGGGGATATGGTTCCGGAGACTTCCTGAAAGTAAGGAATATGCAACTTGGATATAATTTACCTAAACGTATTCTGTCAGACATCGGAATCAAATCCATTAAGATTTACCTCAATGCAGATACACCATTCATATTTTCCGGACTTTCAAGTAATCTAGACCCGGAAGCATACGATGGAGTTATCAGAAGCGAAACACCAAGTACAAGAATGTTTTCACTGGGTGTTAATGTTGATTTTTAACCGTTAAAATGCTTAAATCATGAAAAAAATAAAATATTTCATCTTCATTTTCATTTTTACATCACTCACGTTTGGTTCTTGTGATGTTTTAGATGAAGAAATTGTATCGGGAGTAACCAGTGAATACCTGAACACTCCTGACGGATTGCTCGCCGGAGTGAATGCCGCATATGTTCAGTTACGCTCATTTTACGGACAGGAACACGGATGTAACCTCACTGTTTTTGGAACCGATGAATACACCAATGGCGGTCACGGAGGATTCCATTATTTAAATAAATACGAATCCGGTTTAAATTCGGAAGCTGATCCGGTCTGGACCTTGTGGTCAAATTTTTACATCGGTATCAATACATGCAACGCAGTTATTGGCAGAGCAGAAGAATTAGATATGCCGGCCGATGAAAAAAATGCAAAAGTAGCCGAGGTGCGGTTTTTAAGGGCACATTATTATTTTACTCTTGTCGAAACTTTCGGTCCTGTTCACCTTACACTTGAAGAAACAGTTGGTGTTGAAACCGAAGCCGAAAGAGTACCCGAAGAAACCATTTACCAGGCAATTCTCGACGATTTGGAGTTTGCAGTAAACAATCTTCCGGCAACCCAAAGCGAATTCGGAAGACCAACAAAACCAGCTGCACAACACATGCTGGCACTTGTACATCTTACCCGGGGTTATAAAAGTTTTGGAACTGCCGCCGATTTTACCACTGCAGCTAACCTGGCCAAAGCGGTTATCAACGACTACGGGCTTTCGCTCGATGTTGATCCGGTTGCCCGTTACAACCACGACAATGAACAACATCAGGAAATTTTATGGTCGGTTCAATACCACGAAGATCCTCTTCTTACACCGGAAGGAAATGAAACACACCTCTATTTCCGTCCCTGGTACGAAGTTTACAATGACGGGTTGAACCGTGCGTTGGGACACGGTTACGGCCGTCCGTGGATTCGCTACCGCCCAACAGGCTGGCTGCTTGAAAATTTCAGGCCTTACGATGTCGATTCGCGCTTTGTAAAATCCTTTCAAACGGTTTGGTATTACAACTCCAGCTCAGGAATTCCTGCTGGTGCTGCCGTTGGCGACACAGCCATTTATCTTACAGGTGAAGACCTCACTCAGGCTGAAGTTAATGCTATTGAGGCACGGCTTCCAGGTGTTATTGCAGGCAAAAATCTTTACAGCTGGCACGTAAATGCCAAAGGAAAGCCTTGGAGCTGGTACACAGAAGATGGCACAGACAACAACAGCATTAATATCTTTCCAAGCCCGTGGAAAATAGATGACAACAAGCGGCCATCAGTAAACCATCAGGAAGGATCACGCGATCTGATAATCTATTCACTTCCTGAAACTTACTTGTTGGCAGCAGAAGCATTGCACAAGGCAAACAACAACAACGAAGCCGTTCAGTTTATCAATGCAATCCGCACCAGAGCAGCATTTCCCGGAATGGAAAGCCAAATGGAAATAAATGCTTCAGAAGTAGATATCGATTTTATTCTGGATGAACGCTCAAGAGAGCTTTTTGGTGAAATGAAAAGATGGTACGATTTGAAAAGAACAGGTAAGCTGTTGGAACGGGTGAAAAAGTACAATCATGATGCAGCTCCGAATATTCAGAATTATCATCTGTTGCGGCCTATTCCTGCCAACCAGCGAACCAGAACTACAAACGAATATCCGCAGAATGACGGCTATTAAACATGGAAATTATCTGAAAAAATTTTAGTTCACTGTTATTCGCTTAAAATAAATTGCGCCATCCACTTTCGGGTGGCGCAATTATTTCGTATATAAATCCGGTTTTATCCATTCTTAACTTCAGAAAAATCTTAAATTTGCATACTGTGTACGTTAACGGAAAAACTTTAAAAATTACCGAATAATGAAAAGAACATCATTTTTTATGCTGGTTCTCACTGCGTTGCTTTATGCCTGCGCAGGTGGAAGCCAGAAGTCAGAAACCCAGGAATCAAAAACTATGTTTACAGGAGCAAAAGGAGAAGTTAAATTAATGACCCTCGACCCCGGCCATTTTCATGCTGCACTGGTGCAAAAAACCATGTTCAATCAGGTGGATCCTGTGGTGCATATTTATGCACCCGAAGGTCCGGAACTGGAAGGACACATGAACCTGATCAACAGTTATAACAACCGCGCCGATAATCCTACCTCATGGGATACAAAAATTTACACCGGACCCGATTTCTTCGAAAAAATGCTTTCCGAAAAACCCGGAAATGTGATGGTTACCGCCGGAAACAACGCAAAAAAAACAGATTATATTCTGAAAACAGTGGAAGCGGGAATTAACGTTTTGGCCGACAAACCCATGGTTATTTCACCCGATGAGTTTCCGAAGCTGGAACAGGCATTTAAAGTGGCCGAAGAAAACGGAGTGATGCTGTACGACATTATGACCGAAAGGTATGAAATCACTACCATCATTCAGCGTGAATTGTCGATGATACCCGAAGTTTTTGGCACGTTGGTGCCGGGAACACCTGATGAGCCAGCCATTACAAAAGAGAGTGTTCACCACTTTTTCAAATATGTTTCGGGAAGTCCGCTGAAACGCCCGGCCTGGTTTTTCGACGTGAAACAGCAGGGCGAAGGCATTGTGGATGTGACCACACATTTGGTGGATATGATTCAGTGGGAAGCTTTTCCTGAAGTAACCCTGAAAAAAGAAGACGTGAAAATTGTATCGGCCAGCCGCTGGACCACCGACCTTACACCTGAAATGTTCAAAAAAAGTACGCAACTGGATGAATATCCCGATTATCTGCAAAAAGATGTGGAAGACGGAGTTCTGAAAGTTTACAGCAATGGCGAAATCAACTACAAACTGAAGGGAATTCATGCCAAAGTATCGGTTATCTGGAACTTTGAAGCGCCCGAAGGAACCGGAGATACGCACTACTCCATTATGCGCGGAACCAAATGCAACCTCACCATAAAACAAGGCGAGGAAGAAGGTTACAAACCCCAGCTCTATATTGAAGCAAACGCCGGTGTGGATCTAAAAGAGTTTGCCGGTTATTTGTACAATGCCGTTCAGGATTTGTCTTCAAAATTCGCCGGACTTGACCTGGAAAAACTGGATGAAAACCTGTGGAGAGTTGAAATTCCTGAAGCATTTAAGGTAGGGCACGAAGCACACTTCGGACAGGTTGCAGAAAAATACCTTGATTTTCTTGTTCAGGGAAAAATGCCGGAATGGGAAGTACCCAACATGATTGTGAAGTATTACACCACCACCGAAGGGTTGAAGGCTGCAATGAAATAGCTGTCTGAGCGATAAAACATAAAAAAAGCTGTCCGTCGTGGCAGCTTTTATTTTTTCCGGATGATGGTCATTCCGTCGCGTAACGGCAAAATGACTTTTTCGATGCGGGAATCATTTTTTATCATCTCGTTAAACGCAATAATGCCCAGGGTTTGCTCATCACCAGATGCAGGCTCATCAAGCACCTTCCCGCTCCAAAGTGTATTGTCAGCTATAATGTAACCTCCGCTGCGTACTTTGTCGAAAACGCGGTTGTAATATCCCACGTATTCGCGTTTATCGGCATCCAGAAAAACCAGATCAAATGTTTCGGAAAGGGACAAAATAATTTCAATTGCCGGACCAATCAACTGGATAATTTTATGCTGCAATCCTGCTTTGGCAAAGTATTTCTGCGCCATATCCTCCAGCTCATCGTCAAGTTCAATAGTTATAAGCTTTCCTGTTTCGGCTAAACCTTTGGCCAGACAAATGGCTGAATAGCCCGTAAATGTTCCGATTTCAAGAATACGTTCAGGCTGAATCATTTTCGAAAGCAAGGTCAACAACTGCCCCTGTAAATGCCCCGACAACATACGGGCACCCAGCACTTTTAGATGCGTTTCACGATCAAGTTCCTGCAAAACCGGATCTTCTGTATCAATATGTTCCAGAATATACCTTTCTATTTCCTTTTCGTTACTCATGAACTTCTTCTTCGCAAAAAAACTACCTGTAAACCAACCGACTCATTTGGCTTTCAACCAGTATCTCGTTGGCCACATCAAGCAAATCCAATGGTGTAATGGCTTCAATTTTCTTGAAAATGGTTTGAACCGTATCCACTTTATTAAACAACAGGTAACTTTTCCCGATGGTCAGCATCAAATCTTCCCGGTTTTCGGTGGAGATGGCAATTTGTCCCATCAGCTGTTTCTGCGCCTTGCTCAGTTGCAGCACGCCCAGCTTCTTTTCCCTCAGCAGCTTAAATTCCTTATAAACCAGACTGATAGCCTTTTCCAGATTTTCGTGGTCGGTACCAAAGTAAACGTTAAAAAGTCCGGTATCGGTATAGGCAGTGTACCCCGATTCGATGTTGTACGCCATCCCCTTCCGTTCGCGCAGCGCCATATTCAGGCGTGAATTCATGGCTTGCCCGCCAATGATGTTATTCAGTAAAACCATGGCAATCCGTTTCGGGTGCATTACATCGTAGGCAATGTTCCCCAGCACGCAATGCGACTGAAACGTATCTTTTTCAGCCATTCGAACACCCGGAATATAATTTTCAAACCGTTTTCGTCCGTTGATACGTAATTTGGTTTCTGCGAGGCCAAAATACATTTCAATCAGTTTGATTAAATTACCAAAATCAATTTTTCCCACCGAAGATATCACCATTTGGTCGGTATGGTAATTGTTACCAATAAACCGCAAAATGGAATCGCGGTTAAAAGCTGCCAGGTTTACCGGATTTCCCAGAATATTGCGCGCAATAGGGTGACCGTCGAAAATCAGTTCTTCAAATTCATCAAAAATCAGTTCCGATGGCGAATCTTTATACGAATTGATCTCTTCAAGAACAACCTCTTTTTCGCGTTTCAGTTCTTTTTCGGGATAGGTGCTGTTAAACAGGATGTCGCTGAGCAGTTCGGCCGTACGTTCGTAAAATTCGGCCAGAAAAGTACTGTAAAGTGTGGTTTCTTCCTTTGTGGTGTATGCATTCAGTTCTCCACCAACGTCTTCAATCCGGCTCAAAATATGAAACGCCTTTCGCTTTGATGTTCCTTTAAAAACCGAATGTTCGATGAAGTGAGCCAATCCGTGTTCATCAGCTTCTTCATCGCGCGAACCGGTGTTAATCAGGATGCCAAGATGCCCAACAGGCGAATCGGTATGTTTGTGAATTAATCGTATGCCATTGGGCAATGTATATGTCAGAAAATCAGTTTCTACCATTAAAAAAATAAATAAGGCTGCAAAAGTAGCAAAAGAAAGGCGCATAGCAAACAATTAAAACAAGCCTTAATTTTTTCGTGCCTTATCGACTTTGAATTAAAATTTCTTTGTGAATTTAAAAAATTGCTTACTTTTGCATCACCAAAATAAAGAGGTGCCATAGCTCAGTTGGTAGAGCAACGGACTGAAAATCCGTGTGTCCCTGGTTCGAT
>CAZCPH010000177.1:0-6785 GCA_964500105.1 uncultured Mariniphaga sp.
ACCGGAAAGCTTACCGGCCAGGCGCCCCGGAGTCAGGTGCATGATGGAAGTAAACTGCTTCATCCGGTGGTGCATATGCATGTTGTAAACCGAAACAAAGCCATTCTTTTGCAAAAACGTCCCGAATCAAAACTTATTCAGCCCGGAAAATGGGATACAGCGGTCGGAGGGCATATTTCGACCGGGGAAAATCTTGAACAGGCTTTGCGAAAAGAAGCGTTCGAGGAAATCGGACTGAAAGAGTTTTCAGCAAATTTGCTGCAGGTGTACAAATGGGAATCGGAAGTGGAAGCCGAACTGGTTTATCTTTTTGTTACGCACGATTTCAAAAACTATCATGTTCACAGCGACGAAGTGGTTGAAGCCCGATTCTGGACCAGAAATCAGATTGAAAAACAACTGGGAAAAAATGTATTTACGCCCAATTTTGAACATGAGTTCAGGCTGTTGAAAGAAAAAGGGCTGGTTTAGCAGAATTGTATTCCGTATTTAAACACCAATCAGAAATATTGCCGGCTGTTTATGCAAATCAGGCACTTTTCCCTTCCATTGTGCAACGGATTTTGTTGCCATAAATTCGTTTTCGCCGGTCAGGTTGGCTGCAATGCAAAGGAGGGTGGAAGGAGAGCAGGTTTTCAGTAAATCGTTAATCAGCTGGTTATTTCGGTAAGGCGTTTCAATAAAAATTTGCGTTTGTCCGTTTTTTTGCGCCAGTTTTTCCAGGCTTGCAATGGCTCTCGAACGTTCATTACTTCTAACAGGCAGGTAGCCGTTAAAAGCAAAACTCTGGCCGTTTAGTCCCGAAGCCATCAATGCCAGCACAATGGATGACGGCCCGACCAGCGGAACCACTTTAAATCCTTTCTGGTGAGCAAGTTTTACCACTTCGGCACCCGGATCGGCAATGCCGGGACAACCCGCTTCGGAAATAACAGCCACATTTTCACCCGTTTCCAGCGGTTTTAAAAAAGAAGGCAATGCTTCACGGGCTGTGTATTTGTTCAGCTCAAAAAATGTCAGTTCATCAATGTCAATCTGCTGGTTAACCTGTTTTAGAAACCTGCGGGCAGTTCTGATGTTTTCAACAATAAAATAGCGCGTTTGCGTCAGCACCGGAAAAATGCGTGCCGGCAACACATTTTGCCAGTCGCCGTCGCTCAAAACATTGGGTACCAGAAAGAGTTCAGCCATGAGTAAAATTTTCCGGCAAAATTACTGAATATAGTTGTTTCACCAACCTTTTGTTAATTTTGTGGTATGTTTAACAAAGCTGAATTGAACATAGAAGCGACTTTGCTGGGCACCGGAACTTCGCAGGGCGTGCCGGTAATCGGTTGCGATTGCCGGGTTTGCCGGTCCGAAGATTTAAGAGACAAACGGCTGCGTGCATCGCTTTTACTTAAAATTAACGGCCAGAACTTTGTAATTGATGCCGGACCCGATTTCAGGCAGCAAATGTTGCGCGAAAACGTAAAAACGCTGCAGGCAATTTTGCTAACACACGAGCATGTCGATCACATTTTCGGGCTCGACGACATTCGTTCCTTCAACTGGTTGCAAAAACGGCCAACCGATATTTACGCGGAAAAACGTGTGGAAAACTCCATAAAACGAATTTTTGACTATGTTTTTGCCGATTACAAATATCCGGGAGTTCCGATGATGGAATTGCATAAAATAACTGGTCAGCCTTTTGAAATTGATGAAATTGAGTTTATTCCCATCCGGTGTTTTCATCATAAGCTGCCGGTTTTCGGATACCGGGTTGGTAACCTCAGTTACATTACCGACACCAATTTCATTCCCGGGGAAGAAATGGAAAAGCTGGTTGGGACTAAAGTGTTGATTATAAATGCGCTTCGGGTTGAAAAGCACATTTCTCATTTCAATCTGCAACAGGCACTGGATGTCATTGACGCCATTCAACCCGAAAAAGCATTCCTGACGCATGTGAGCCACGGATTCGGTGCACACGAAGAAATTCAGGGCATGTTGCCCGAAAATGTTTTTGTAGCATACGACGGGCAAAAAATATGTTTGAACAGTTGAAAAAAACGAACCGGTTTGAGTGCCGGCTTTTCTTACAAAAATAACCGAATCCAACCCTGAATAATTTCCCCGGTTTCCGGATCGAGTTGCGAACCGTACATGCTGTGCGGAATGGAATAAACGATGAGCATCACAACAGCAGCTACAATGGTGTAGGCAGGCCGTTCTTTTTTACGGTTCATTAACAGTGCCAGCAACCAGAAAATAAAAGCCAGAAGAGTTTTGTTGTCGGTTAAATCCCAGGCAAACGGAACGCCTGCCCAGGCTTCGCCAAAGGCATGCCACTGTACCCACGGACCAAAAATTAATCCACCCACCAGCAAACACCAGAATGTAAGTTTGGTGTAGAGCCTGAACTTCGGGTATTTAAAAATTGCCATAATTCCGGCAAGATTTCCCAGAAACATGGCAATAAACATCAGAATAACATGCGGAATCAGGATGCTTGCCGGCACATCGCCCTTAAAACGGATAATAACAGGTTGCCCGTCGTTCAGCGGATAGGTTTGTCCCTCCTTTTCCAGAATAACTTTGTACTCGTATTTTCCGGCAGGCGGCAGATTCGGGAGCGACGCGGAAAGCAGGTCATCCAAACGCTCCATTTTAACTTTTGTCCACTCGTTACTGGTTGGGTAAGGCCGGTAATGCAATTCACCGGTTATCTGTTTGTCCGGCACATTAAGCACAACCGGACAGTCGGTTTCACCGCCGTGACTTCTTACCAGTTTAAATTGATATTCTGTATTTTGTATAGTTATTTTAATCTTTTTATCGTAGGTTGGACCGGTTTTTCGCTGATAAATAACAGCGGAAAAAGTGATGATAACTGCCAGCACCCAAAATAAGATTTTTTTCATAATATTAAGTATGGTGTTGTGTTATAGCCAATTAAATTGTTCGTTTTACATTTAGTGCGAAATGTAATAATTTTTAGTGGCTTAACAGTTTTTTAATCCGAAAAAAATATTTTAGCTTTGAGGCACAAACTATGAACTGCTAACGATAAATGTTTTTCAAAAATATTTAACAGTGAAACTAAATTCAATCAAACTAATGCCTATGAAAAAATCACCAATCTTTTTCACTTTCCCAATTTGTGTACAATACTGTACTTGAATATTTCTTCTTACTATTTCTATTAATCAACAAAAATTAAAATCTATGGAACAAAAACATCTGAAAGGGTTTTTACCCTTGTTTGTGTTTGCTGTTATAATGGCTTTTTCAACAGGAGCCTGGGCACAGCAAAAAACCATTAACGGAACGGTGATTGATGACACTGGTTCTCCACTACCCGGAGTAACGGTTGTAGTTCAGGGAACCACAACAGGAACCATTACCAACGTTGATGGCGTTTACCAACTGGAGGTACCACAAAGTGCCAATACACTTGTTTTTTCATACATTGGTATGCTTAGGCAAGTAGTTGAAATCGGCAGTCAGACAACCATTAACATAACCATGCAGCCCGATGTAATCGGGGTTGACGAAGTTGTGGTAGTTGGTTACGGTACCCGATTAAAAGAAGAACTTACCGGTGCTGTTTCTTCTGTTTCTGAAGAAGCGTTGCAAATTTCGCAGGCTCCAAGTGTGGTAAGTCGTTTGCAAGGCCAGGTCTCCGGAGTTACAATTACCTCTTCAAACAGACCCGGTGGCGATGCTACTATCAGGATTCGGGGTATTGGTACCATTAATGATTCCAATCCGCTTTATGTGATTGATGGTGTACCTGTTGGCCCGGGAACCAACTTAAACCCAAATGATATTGAATCCATTTCGATATTGAAAGATGCTTCTTCGGCTGCCATTTACGGTACCAGAGGGGCAAACGGTGTTGTGTTGATTACCACAAAACGTGGCAGGTTGAATCAGGAACCAACTATTCGTTTCTCTGCAAGAACAGGGGTTACCAATGCAACCAACAAGTACGACCTGTTAGATACAAAAGAATATGCTGATGCAGTTTGGTTATCGCGTGCAAACAGAGGCTCTACAGCACCGCACACCCAGTATGGTTCCGGCGCTACTCCTCAGATTCCTGATTACATTTTACCTGGCGGTGCAATGGAAGGCGATCCGTCGGTAGATCCGAGCCTATATAGCTATCCTGATTATGTGATTTTTAAAGCCAATAAAGAGGGAACAGATTGGTACGAAGAAATTTATCAGGCTGGTGTGGTTCAGGAGTACGATTTATCAGTTAACGGTGGCGGACAAAAAGGTATTTATTCATTTTCTGCCAACTACCTCGATGAAGACGGTATGCTTATTCATACCAATTTTAAACGGTATGGGTTCCGAATGAATTCTGAAGCGCAATTTAACGACTGGTTTAAAGCCGGAGAATCGTTGCACGCCAGTTATGTTGATGAACATGGACGATTTACCGATAATGCAGAAGACAGCTCACTTTCTGATGCTTATCGTGCACAACCTATTATTCCTGTTTACGATATTATGGGCAATTTTGCCGGTTCAAAAGCTCCTGAAATGGGGAACTCAGAGAACCCGGTTGCTCGTCTAACGCGTGCTAAAAACAACAATGGGAAATATGTCAGGGTTTTAGGAAACGTTTTTGGTGAAATTACCTTTTTTGATGGATTGAGTTTCAGAAGTTTGTTGGGTTACAATTTTGGCCAGTGGAATTACAAAGGTTATGGTTTGCCAAACTACGAACATTCCGAACCAAACCGTACCAACAGTTTAAGTGTTAATACAAATTATTCGTTACAATGGAACTGGTCTAATACACTTACCTTTAATAAAACATTCGCTGACATTCATAAAATAAATGTTGTTTTAGGTACTGAAGCCATAGACAACAACTACCAGGAAACAAATGCAAGCAGGAGTCAATACTTTTCTGAAGATCCGAATTACATGGAGCTGAATTCAGGTGAATCCAATATTCAAAACAGTGGTTATGGTTCAGAATGGTCCATGTTCTCCATATTTGGTCGTGTGAACTACGATATTATGGGCAGGTATTTTCTCGAAGCTACAGTTCGTCGTGACGGATCGTCGCGTTTTAGTGAAGCGAATCGTTACGGTACATTTCCTGCATTTTCGGGCGCATGGGCATTCTCTGAAGAAAGCTTTATGTCTTCAACCGATAATTGGTTAGACCTTGGAAAATTGCGGCTAGGCTGGGGAGTTTCCGGTAACGATCGTATCGGAAACTATAACTCCTATTCTACTTACGGAATGCACGTTTTGGAATCATCTTACGACCTGGGTGGCACAAATACCAGTATGATCAGTGGTTTCAGACCAGCCACACTGGGTAACGAAGATGTAACCTGGGAAACTACACGTACATTGAACATTGGGTTAGACCTGAACATGCTGGATAACCGGTTAAGTTTTTCTGCTGATGTGTGGCAACGGAATACCAGTGATATGTTATTCCGCGAGCCAATTCCACAGGTTTTAGGTGTTGCTACTGCTCCTTTTGTGAATGTGGCCGAAATGAAAAACAACGGATTTGATATCGAAGTTGGTTATCATAACACCCGGGCTGATGGCGATTTCAGATACAGTATTACGGCAAATGCTTCGCATTATAAAAATGAAATCACCAAACTTTCAGGTGATCCTGACAGGACAGTTGATGCAGGTAGCCTTAGGCAGATGACTTACACCCGTTATGCCACAGGTACAGCATTCCCCGAATTTTTCGGATACATTGTTGATGGAATTTTTCAGACTCAGGCCGAAGCTGATGCACATCCGCAATATACTGATACCGACTACAACCAGCCAGGGCACTTTAAATTCAGAAATGTTGATGATTCACTGGTTGATACCGATGGTGACGGAGAACCTGATTCTCAGTTAATAAATGCCGATGACAGAACATTTATCGGAAGTCCGCACCCTGATGTGGTTGGTGGATTGAATATTGATCTCGGTTACAAAAATTTCGATTTGAACATGTTCTTCTATGGAAGTTATGGCAATGAAATGGTGAATTATGTAACCCGTTGGATTGATTATGGAATGTTCAATGGTGGATTAAGTAAAAAGGCATTGTACAAATCATGGGGCAGCCCACATCTGAATGGAAATAACGAGGCTGCTGCTCTTCCAATGCTCGACCAAAGTGATATTTCCCAGCAACCATCGACTGCTTTTATAGAAGACGCTTCATTCCTCAGACTGAAGACTTTGAGGCTGGGCTATAATGTACCAGCCAGTGTGCTTCAAAGAATACAGGTTAAGAGCCTTCGGGTTTATGCACAGGTAACCAATGTATTTACATTGACAAAATACAGCGGACTCGATCCTGAATTGAATTCTTCAGGTAGCGGCATGGGACTCGATCAGGGAGCATGGCCAACTCCGCGGCAGGTAATGTTTGGTGTTAACCTGGGATTATAATGATTAATTTTAATGAATTAAAATAATAAATAGATATGAAAAAACTGTCAATGATAATGGCCTTTGCTTTTATACTGGCCATAATAAATTCATGTTCAGAAGATTTTCTGACAAAAACACCGAAAGGGTCCACCTCTGAAAATGTATTCTATAACGAAAAAGGAGTGGATGCTCTTGTTGTGGGATGCTACGGAATGATTGGAGGCGGAAATATTGGATGGGGTGCTTCCATCCAAAACTGGACTTTTGGCTCCATTGCTTCCGACGATGCTTATAAAGGTTCTGAAATTACAGACCAGGTTCCAGCCAATGATATAGAACGCTGGAGCGTTCAGCCGGTAAACAATTATCCTGCA
>CAZCPH010000178.1:0-6756 GCA_964500105.1 uncultured Mariniphaga sp.
TAAAGCGGTTAAATTTCTGGATGAAAAGGATGAAATAAAACCAGAAGCCTTGCAGGAAGCTGTTCAAACGCTGCATTATCTGGCAACAGGCAACGAAGAATTTTTCGAAGGAAACCTGGTTTTTGAAAAATTTTTATGCGGAATTCCGCTAAAAATGCCTGTGGAGCGGAAAAGCCGGCTTACCGAACCAACAAAATCCGAAACCATTCAACTTCTGAAAGAAGTGATTCGCCAATGGCCGGCGTTGAAAAATACTTCGCCCGGAGGTTTCCAGCAAATGTTTCTGCAGCGTAACGGAAAATTATTCAAAAAAGAAAAGAACTACAAACTGATTGTGGAGCGAAAGGCTCAGGATATTTTACTTGACAAGCTGGACTGGAATATTTCTCTTGTGAAAATTCCATGGCTGAAAGAGTTGGTTTTTGTGGAGTGGTAGCAGAATTATGAGAACGTTAACAACAAAACCGGAATCAAAAACTTCAAACCGATCTCCTTTTTTTAAGCGATCGGGAGAATCCGGTTTTTTTGGCGTTCAAACAAAGTTAATCGTAAATAAACCAAAGGATAAATACGAAGTTGAAGCTGACCATGTTGCCGATAAGGTTGCAAAAAGGAATCAAACCAACTCCGGCTCTTTCTTTGCTTCAGCCCAAACAAATATTCAACGTCAAACTGAAGAAGAAATCCAGGAAAAGCCTCTTGCAGAAAGCATTACTCCGCTTGTACAGCGAAAAGAAGAGGAGAATGAAGAGGAACAGGTTCAGCCTAAACTGAATGAAAGTGTTCAGCTTCAGGAAGAGGATGAGGTTCAGATGCAGGCTGATGAGGATGAGCAAAAAGTTCAGAAACAGGAAGAAGAGGAAGAAGAAGTTCAAACAAAGGCTGAAAAAATTCAAAAGCAAAATGAGGAAGAAGAAGCTGTTCAGGCCAAATCAGAGGAAGAGGAGGAGGTGCAGACATTCAGAAGCTCTGAATCCGAAGCAATTTATAAATCACCTGCAATTGAAAAATCGTTAAAGGAAACCAGGGGAACCGGTTCTTCGCTCCAGGATTCCACAAAATCAAAACTGGAGCAAAATTTGGGCGTGGACTTGTCCGGTGTAAAAATTCATACCGGCAGCAAGGCTGTTGAAATGAATAAACAACTGAAATCGCAGGCGTTTACTAACAAGAATAATATTTATTTTAATGAAGGCAAATTCAATCCGGAAATATCCTCAGGTCAGCATCTGCTCGTTCATGAATTGACGCATACTATTCAGCAGGGGGCAGTACCTGTAAAATCAACAGTTGAGAATTCAGAAAAACAAACCGGCACAGAAAAGTCTTCTGCACCCGATTCCGAAAATGTAACTGATGTTAGAGAAAACCAATCCCAAAATTCAAATCAGGCTGAAGAAGCTAAAAAAGAGTTCGCCAGAAATGACTTGGACTCAAAACCGGAGCAAGTAAAAGGGAGCAACAAAAGTTCAGAAAAAGGATTTGTATCGGACACGTTGCAGAAACCTGCATCATCAGAACCGGCAAGTGAAAAATCTGCTGTTAGTGAATATCCGAAAAATCCTGAGGAGGATCCGAATTTCCAGGCATCCAAACAAAAAATAAAAGCGGAAGCCAAACGGCAAAAAACACATCAACCGGCAGGAACAGAAGCACAGGCAGCCCAAAATGCAGCTCCGCCTCCTGCCAACGAGCGTGAAAGCCAGGCACAGGCTGCACAGGTTGAAACGATGGACCAGCAAGAACCCGGGGAATTCAATGCAGCAGCCTTCAAGGAGAAGTTGATGCAGCGCATTCGGAATATGCAACTGCCTGCAAATCAGGAACAGGCTGCGGATTTTGAAAACAACAACAACATTGAGGATGTAAGTCAGGCAGCACAAGCCGATGTTTCTTCGGAACAGGCGCAAGCTGCGGGGCCTGTTGAACAGGCTGCATCTGCCGAACCAGATATTGGCTCCATTCCCGCAAGGGAGGTTGAAAATTTACCTGAACCTCAAATCGGAGAACATCCCCGGCAGATTGGCGCTCAAAATGCCATGCCCCAGGCTCGTCCCGAAAGTCAGGTCAATCAACCCCTGCAAGACAATATGCAGGACGTGAATCAAGCCATGGCTGATAATGAAATTACGGATACACAGCTGGCAAATGCAAATGAACCGAAGTTTTCCGAAGCGCTAAACGCCAAACAAGAAGCTGAGAATCATACACAAAATGCACCTGATGATTTTCGCATTCAGGAACAACAAGCTTTATCTGCCTCGGGTATGCAAGCACAGGCTGTTAGCGAAAGTCAACTTACAGCTATGCATGGCCAGCGGGGTTTATTGTTAAATCAGGTTGCTGCTCAGCAAGGGCAAACAGCAACGCAGGATTCGGCTGAGCGTGAACGGATTGCGTCGGAAATTAACACCATTTACGATAAAACGAAAACTGATGTTGAAGCGGTACTCGAAAAACTCGACGAATCGGTTTCCACTATGTTTTCCAGTGCTGCAGAGAAAGCCAAAACCAAATTTGAAGCACATGTAAAACAGCGGATGGATGCCTATAAATCAAGGCGGTATTCTGGACTGCGCGGTGCCGCACGGTGGGTGAGGGATAAGTTTATGGGAATTCCCGAAGAGGTTAATCAATTTTTTACTGAAGGCAGGCAAAAATACATCGATGAAATGGATGTGGCGTTGACAGCTATTTCACAACATGTTGCAGAAAAGCTGACTGAAGCAAAAAACCGTATAGCCAAAGGAAAACAGGAAGTAAATGATTATGTTACAGCATTGCCAGAAGCGTTGCAGGGAATTGGGCGGGAAGCTGCAGAAAACATTCAGGGCAGGTTTGATGAGCTGGAAAACAGTGTGGAATCTAAACAAGATGAGTTGATTGATTCGCTGGCACAGCAATACACCGAAAGCCTGCAGGAGGTGGATGCCCGCATTGAGGAAATGAAAGCCGCAAACCGGGGATTGGTTGATAGGGCACTTGATGCAGTAAAAGGAGTAATTGAAACGATTATTCAGATTAAAAATACGCTGACCAATATGCTTGCTTCTGCCATTTCGGTTATCCGCACGATTATTGCCGATCCCATAGGGTTTTTAGGAAATCTGATTTCAGGAATTTCACAGGGTTTTAAAAATTTTGGAACCAATATTCTCACCCATCTTACTTCAGGGCTTGTGGGCTGGCTGACAGGCGCATTGGGTTCGGTTGGAATTACTATACCAAAGGATTTATTCAGCCTGAAGGGAATATTCAGTCTGGTTATGCAGGTTCTTGGCCTTACCTGGGATTACATACGCCAAAAGGCGGTAAAACTACTTGGAGAACCGGTTGTACGAATACTGGAAACAGGTTTTGAAGTATTTCAGATCATTCGTTCTGAGGGGATTGCAGGCCTTTGGAACTACATCAAAGAGCAATTTAATGACCTGAAAGAAACTGTAATTGATACCATCAAAGAAATGGTCATTACACAAGTCATTCAGGCAGGAATAAAGTGGGTGCTGGGGTTGATGAATCCGGTTGGAGCTTTTATTAAAGCGGCAATGGCCATAATTGATATTGTGAAATTTTTCATTGAACGCGGAAGGCAGATTCTTGAACTGGTAAACGCTTTTATTGAAGGCGTTAAAGCAGTGGCATCGGGTTCGGTTGCTAGGGTTGCTCAAGCCATTGAAAATGCATTGGCACGTGCAATTCCGGTGGTTATAGGATTTTTGGCATCCCTTCTGGGGCTTGGTGGCCTGGCATCAAAAGTTCAAAATTTAATAAAACGAATCCGATCACGCATAGACAAGGCTATTGATAAAGTGATTTTAAAAGCCAAAAGCTGGTTCAGAAAAGCCGGAACCAAAATAAAGGGCGCTGCAACTAAATTTTTCAAGTGGTGGAAAGCAAGGAAAAATTTTAAAGGAGATGATGGCAAAATTCACAAGCTTTATTTTGCAGGTGAGGGAAATTCTGCCAAGCTGATGGTTGCAAGCAATCCAACTGCTTTTTCCGATTTTATTATCAGTGTTGATGTTGGAAATGATGCAAAGAAAAAAGCAGCAAAGCAACAGGCAGTTTTGGTGGCTGCTCAAATTGATGCCAAAAAAAGAGAACATATTTCCGGAGCCAGTGAAGCAGAAAAAAGCAATAACAGTAAAAAGAAACAGGAGGAAATAGAAGCTTTGTTGTCTCAATTAGCTTCCTATGCCAAAGTTTTGTTTGGAACAGCTGTTGAAGACTTGCCGGAAACGGATGTAACCTTCAGTTCATCAACAATTGGTGGAGACGAAATGGGCACTTTAATGACAGCCAGACTCCTGGCGAAAAAAGGTCCCGGAGGCAGTGTTCCTTCTTCAAGAAAACACGTTGTGTTTGATTCATTATTAAAGCGAAGACTGGGTGGAAGTAGTTATTATGTCAGGGGACATTTGCTAAACCACAATACCCACGGGAAAGGCGACTGGAAAAATATGACCCCGCTCTCCAAAGAAGGCAATCGTGTTCATGAGAATACTGCGGAATCGAAAGTGAAATCAGCTGTAAGTTCGGGAGCCATTGTTTTTTATCAGGTTAAACCTGTTTACGGAAGGGGTGAGTTGAATACTCCTGCAAATGCAGATCCTGTGCTGAAGGAAATCCGAAATGCTGAAAAATATGTGCCGGATAAACTTGAAGTGGAGGCTAGTCTGTTAAAACCCAAAACCGAAAATTTTGCCAAAAAACAAACCCTGGTGTCCAAACAAACTATCCCGAATCCAATTGACACCTCTTTAGGCTCCTATCAATTGTCCTCATCGGCAAAACAAAAGGTAGTATTGACAAAAGATACTGCAACCAAAATTTTTGAAAACACCGGTAACAGCTTTACTCCTGAAAGAATTCAGGAAATTCAAAATGCAGCAAAGTCAATATCAGAATTAAACCGTTATGACCAAATAAAAGAAAAATTTAACCAAAATCCAGAGATTCAGAGTGATATTGAAAAACTCAGGGGCATGACGAATGTTGTTTTGAAATGAAGTCTGTAATTGCTTGTTAGTGATTTATTTAATTGAAAATTAAAAAAAATGTCATGGAAAATTTATTGGACGGATTGCTGTTGTACGAAATAACCCTCCTCATTCTTGGTGTTATTCTGTTTCTTATACTGAGTATAGGTTTGCTTTTATACATCATTAAAAAGGAACCGCTGATGAAACTGCTGATGTTCTTTTTTATACCGATTGTGATGATTGGTTACCCGAGTATTACTCAAATTACCATTTCGAACGATAAAATAGAACTGTCGAAGCTGCAAAAGAAAGTTCTGGAGAATCCGCGTGATTCGGTTGCGGTGAAAAAGATGGAACAGTTAACCGAAAAACTGGAACGAAGAGCAAAGACAACTGAAGCTCTGGTACAGGTGAGTACCTCCAATTTGCTGCTTGGAAACAATGTGAAAGCTGTTGCCCTGGCCGATATGGCGCTGACGAAAGATCAAACAAGCATTGCAGCTAAAGACATAAAAAGTCTGGCAACAGCACAGGAAAAAATTACAGATACTGAAGGTATTGCAAAAGATACCGTCAGGGTTGACAGCATTTTTCATGGAATCAGGGTAACACCCGAAATGACACGGCTAAAACCTTACTTGATTCAGAAATCAAAACGAACACTAAATTTGAGAAGGGAAAACAGATAACTCAACTTTGAGCATGAACAACTCAGAAGCTTTGTTTTTTTTGCGGAATGTGATTAACGCACGTCTGGACACGGAACTAAAAGGGGTAAAAACCATGTTCCCTGACTGGAAAAGCAGTAAATCTGCATCGAAACTGAACCAGTTTATTCAGGAAAACAGTTTGGATAGAGATGAAATAACAATTTTGCTGCTGGCGCTTGTTCCGCATATCGATCCGGGATTTTTTCGTTCTGTAATAGCCAGCTATTTGCCCAACGGTGGTGATTTTCCCGAATTTGGCGGCGTAAACGGAAAAAACCACCGGGGAATTCTGCCAACCGGTGAAACTGTGCTCTTTGTTTTGGCCGGAAGTGATGTGGAAAAACGTGCCGAAGTTTCGCGTTATTTTGAAGACGACCATCTGTTTGCAAAAAAGAATGTGCTGGCCATTGAACCTGCCGGTCACGGAGAGCCGAAAATGAGCGGACGGCTTATTATGGATGAAGAATATGTGGATTTATTCATTAACGGAAAAATCTCCAAACCCAGTCTCAGTAGCGATTTCCCGGCTGAACGCATTGTGACAGAACTGGAGTGGAGCGACCTGGTGCTGCGCGATAAAACCATGTCGGGAATAAAAGAGATTGAAACCTGGCTGAAATACAACGATGAGTTGTTGCGTAACTGGAAAATGCACGGCAAAATAAAACCGGGCTTCCGGGTGCTGTTTCATGGTCCGTCGGGAACGGGAAAAACGCTTACTGCCTGTATTTTAGGAAAATATACCGGCCGCGATGTGTTTCGTATCGACCTTTCCATGGTGGTTTCAAAATACATAGGCGAAACCGAAAAAAACCTTTCCAAACTGTTTGATAAAGCTGCCAACAAAGACTGGATTCTGTTCTTCGACGAGGCGGATTCCATTTTTGGCAAACGCACCAACGTGCGCGATGCCCACGATAAATATGCCAACCAGGAAGTTTCCTATCTGCTGCAACGCATTGAATCACACGCGGGGCTCGTTATTCTCGCTTCAAATATGAAGTCGAATATCGATCCGTCGTTTACCCGGCGGTTCAATTCCATAATTGAGTTCGACAATC
>CAZCPH010000179.1:0-6734 GCA_964500105.1 uncultured Mariniphaga sp.
GTCTATGGCTGTTTTCCATTTTTCCATTTTTCCGGAAATGTAGGCCTCATAGACTTGTTGTTTGAAGGGTGATTGGAGATTTTCAGCTGCAATTTGCACAGCTAATGCGGAGTTTTCCCGGAGGGATGGCTTCGCCAAAACTTTGCGACTTGGTGAAGCAAGACTCAATAGTACTAAAGTGAGTATTATTTGATATTTCGGCCTTTCCATCGCGTTTTTTTTAGTTTTTTGTTTCGGAATGAGAGAAAAATAATAGCTCCAAGCAAGAATTGGCGGGGAATGGCAAACATCAGATTTTGCCAAAACGGCTGCCGGCTCGATATGGATACAAACAGAATGATTCCAACGATGAGCGCCAGAGTAACAAAAGTGAAACCCGTGGGCAAACCGAAAATCACCGTAAAAATGCCAAAAGTACCAATCAGCCAGTAGAGAAAAGCCGCCAGATGGCTTCCGCCAAAGAATTCGGCCACGCTGCGGGAGAAACCGTGCAGGGCGTCGTTCAGATTTTGGTACATGCGGCAGCGGATGGTTTCGTTGCCCGTCATGCACTGCATTTTTAAGCGGTTTGTTTTGTACAACCGGGCGATGAGAATGTCTTCTACCAACAGGTTTTTTACTTGTCGGTGTGGCTGAATTTTTCGATAGGTTTCTTTTTCAAAAAGCATAAACTGACCGTTGGCTGCTGCCAGCGATGGACGGGAACTTTTGCGGGTCAGAATCATCGGCAGCAGCGAAAGCAGGATGGAGTTCATCACCGGAACCGTTATTTTCTCAGCCAGTGTTTTCATTTCCTGTTTCGGGAAAATGGAAAGCAGCTTGAACCGATGTTTTTGCATTTGGGCCAGCGCACTTTCAATGAGGCCTGACTTTACGCGTACATCGGCGTCAAGAAATAAGAAGTAATCGCCTGAAGCTTTTTGGGAAAGTTGATGGCACGCGTTGCTTTTCCCCAGCCAGCCGTCGGGCAATCCTTCAGAATTTACCATCCGAAAACGATTGTCTGCGTTTGTAAATGCTTCCACAATTTCTGCGGTACGGTCGGTGGACTGGTCGTTGAACACAATTACTTCAATGTGGGAGTAACTTTGATTTTGAATGTCGTTCAGAATGTTACTGATATTTTTTTCTTCATTTCTTGCCGGAATTAACACCGAAACCAGCGGATTGCCCTGTTGTTTCTGCATTTTCAGCACCGGCGAAAACAGTAAGTTGGAAAGCGTCACCAGAAAGCGCATTCCAAAAAAAACAAGGGTGATATAGGCGAGAATTGTCAGCATCAGGTTTCTTTTAACCGGATATTTTTTAAGGCAGAAGAATGATAAAATGCATTATAGTCATCTTCGATTTCCTGAAGGTTTTTCCCCCGGTAATCGTACGTTTCAAAGTGCATAAACAGATGCGGTTTGGCCCGTTCGAAATAATCAACCTGGTTGGCCACAAAAATCACCTGTACTTCGTTTTTCAGGTTTTTCAGCAACCATTCCACTCCTTTTTCAAAATGCAGTTTTCCCTGATTGATCGATTCAAACTTACCTTGCGGAAAATAGGTAACCAGGTTTTCGGGATTCTGGAGCAATTCAGCGGCGTAGTTAAGCGATTCGACAATACTTTTGGAGTTTTTTCGTACCGAAAATGCGCCGGTATGCTGAAAAAACCAGTTTTTTTTCAACTGGTCTTCGAGCATCATTACATGAAACTTCTTATAAAATTTTTCCCGGTTCAGTGATGCAATAAAAAAACCGTCCCACCAGCTGAAATGGTTGGAAACAATTAGCATGGGCAGGTTTTCAGCAGGCGTACTTCCTGAAATAACGATTTTTTTGAAATGCCGTTTCATTCGCATCCGGCCGTACCACACAAAAAACGGGTACAAAAACCAGTGGTGACTGCCTTTAATCATAGTCCGGAAATTAAAAAGTAAACAACCAGAACCACAAAAAACAGAAACTGAATGACGAAAACCGGAGCAGCCAATTGGTTTGAAAATTTGATTTTTGTTTTTTGCAGTACGAAATGAAAAAGCAAGGCCAGCAGGTACCACGAAATGTAATTTTGCACAGGAATTTTTTCTCCTGCCCAGCTCCACATATTCAGCAGTGGCGCGGCCTGTTCCAGAACCAAATCGTAAACAACCATTAAAAACGGGGCAAAAAATAACTTCGCCGTTTGATTTCCCGATATCTTTTCGGCTATAATTTTTGTGCAATAAACCAGCATCAGCCAGTTGAGGCCAATCATTAAAGGCGTTTCGAAAAGTTTTACACCAAGCCCTTTTCCGTAAATGTATTCCCCGAAAATCAGTCCGGTGTTTACACCAATGGCTTCAATCAAAAACGAGAAAATAAAAATGAAACCAAAAACCAACCACATTTTAATTGTGAATTTTGGTCGGTGAAACCAGATCAGAAAGCCGGCACTAAGCAACAATGCAAGTGGTGTTAAACTACTGAAAAACTGGTGAGTTGAAGGAATAATGAATCCTGCAATTCCAACCAGATAGAATATGATAAGAAAGCCTGCGGTGTATGTTAATTTTTGGTTTTTCACTACTTCTTATTTTGGTTTAAAAATAAACCTTATTTTTAGCATTGCTGATTTCAAACTGAATTTTTAAACCAAAAATTGACAACATGACAGCCAAAGTAGTTTTCCTACTCAGTGTAATTTTTCTTTTTGCCGGATGTGGTGGTGCAGATAAAACCGAAAACTGGACCCATTTTCGGGGTTCGCAAATGGATGGACATGCTCAAACGGAAATTGCCCCACTTGAATGGAGCGAAAATTCCAATGTTGTCTGGAAAACAGCAGTGAAAGGGAAGGGATATTCTTCGCCGGTTATTTTTGGCTACCAAATCTGGATAACCTCGGCTACCGACGATGGCAAGGAGTTTTACACGCTTTGTTATGATTTCGAAACCGGTGAACTGCTCGATGAAAAGACAGTTTTTACCAGCGACGACCCGCAGCGCATTCACAGCACCAACTCGTATGCCACACCAACGCCATGCACCGGGGATGGATTCGTTTATGTTCATTTTGGAACTTTTGGCACAGCTTGTATCAACACGGAAAATTTTGAAGTGGTTTGGAAACGCGACGATTTAAAGGCGGAACACATGCAGGGGCCGGCTTCTTCGCCCATTCTGCACAAAAACATGCTGATTGTTCATCTGGAAGGAACGCACGACCCGTATGTGGTTGCCCTCGATAAAAAAACCGGTGAAACCATTTGGAAAAGCGTTCGGCCCAAAGAAAAATACGACCCGTTGGAACCGGTTTACCGGAAATCGTACCAAACACCGATTGTTATTGAAGTTGAAGGACGGGAACTCATGATCAGCAACGGTGCATTTATGTGTTTTGCCCACGATGTAAATACCGGCGAAGTGGTGTGGACCATCGAATATGGATACGATTCCACGGTGAGCCAGCCGATTTACTGGAACGGTTTGGTGTTTGTCAATTCGGGCTGGATTTTTCTGGACAACGTTCCCTATTTTACCAGGCAATTTGCCGTTGACCCCACCGGAAAAGGCGATGTAACCGAAACACATGTGAAATGGATGTACGAGGATGAAGTTCCGCAAATCCCCACGCCGGTAATTGTTGACGGTAAAATGTACATGGTGCACGACCGCGGAATGGTTACCTGCCTGGATGCCATGACCGGCGAACCCATCTGGAAAGAACAATTGAAGGGGAATTTCAATTCGTCGCCCGTATATGCCGGCGGCCATATCTATTTTTTCAATGTGAAAGGCGATTGCACCATCATTAAGCCCGGCGACACGTTTCAGAAAGTTGCTGAAAACAGTATTTCCGAAACAGTTAAGGCTGTTCCGGCTTTTGTGCGAAATAAAATGGTGCTACGGACAGATAAAAATCTGTATTTAATTGAATAGAGTTTGAGGGGCTTAGATTCTTTAACTTAAATTTTCTATCACCCGTTCCAGCCTGCGGTTAATTTCCGTAGCCACTTCCTGAACTATGGCATTGTCAACAGCCATCATCGATGATAATGGCTCTACGGCTGCCACTTCAACATCTCCGTTGTCGTGTTCCTGCACCACCACACTGCAAGGCAGTAAAACACCCAGGTTCTTTTCGCTTTCAATCGCTTTTTTTGCAAATCCGGGATTGCAGGCGCCCAAAATCCTGTATTTTCTGAAATCCACATCAAGTTTGGCTTTAAACGTAGCCTGCATATCTACCTCCGAAGGTACTCCAAAACCTTCTTTTCCCAGTTCCGACTTTACCAGGTTAACAACTTCGTCAAAATCTCTGTCTTTAATTACTGTGCTGAAAAAATAGCTCATATCATTTTAGTTTTTTTGTTGAATATTTATTATGGCTTCTGTAACAAATATAGGCCTATTTCGTTCAAAACCTTTTTTAAAAGTCGAAAAAAACAATCATAAAACCATACTTTTTGTTCGCCGGAAAAATTCAGACAATCACTTTTTGCAGTTTTTAATAATAAATAGATATTATTTGTGATTTTTTAAAGATAAAAGTAATTTTATATTAATATTTGAAGAAAATTGATATAAAATAGTTTGTTTTATTGTCAAAATGCATATTTTAGCCGGCAGAGACAGTGAAAACTAAAAATTACAGGATATGTGTGGAATTGTATGTGCATTTGATTTAAAAACCGAAAGTCGGCAGTTGCGACAACAGGTTTTGGAGATGTCGAAAAAGTTGCGGCATCGCGGTCCCGACTGGTCGGGTATTTATTGCGGTGAAAAAGCGTTGATAGCGCACGAACGGCTTGCAATAGTTGACCCGGAATCGGGAGGCCAGCCTCTCTACAGTAAAGACAGAAAGCTGATTTTGGGTGTGAACGGCGAAATTTATAATCATCGCGAAATCAGAAAACAGTTTGAGGGGAAGTATGAGTTTATGACCGGTTCCGATTGTGAGGTAATTCTGGCGCTTTACCGTGAAAAGAAAGAGAAATTTCTCGATGATATCAACGGCATTTTTGCCTTCGGACTATATGATGAGGAAGAAGATGCGTACCTGATAGCCCGCGATCATATTGGAATTATTCCGCTTTATCAGGGTTGGGATGAATTTGGCAACTACTATGTGGCTTCAGAGCTGAAAGCTTTGGAAGGACATTGTAAAAGGATTCAGGAGTTTCCTCCCGGACATTATTTGTACAGTAAAGATGGCGAACCGAAACGCTGGTATAAAAGGGAGTGGACTGAATATGAGAATGTGAAAGACAATCCTGCCGATATTGAAGCACTTTCGCAAGCACTGGAAGATGCAGTTCATCGCCAGTTGATGTCGGATGTTCCATACGGAGTGCTGCTGTCAGGTGGACTGGACTCGTCAATCACTTCAGCTCTTGCCAAAAAATTTGCACCCCGGCGTATTGAGGATAACGATCAGAAAGAAGCGTGGTGGCCTCAACTGCATTCATTTGTAATTGGTCTGGAAGGTTCGCCCGATTTGGCTGCTGCCCGAAAAGTAGCCGACCATATTGGCACCATTCACCACGAAATACATTACACTATTCAGGAAGGACTGGATGCCATCCGCGATGTGATTTATCATATCGAAACATACGATGTTACAACAATCAGAGCATCTACCCCAATGTATATGCTGGCACGGGTAATAAAATCGATGGGTATAAAAATGGTTCTAACCGGCGAAGGTGCCGACGAGATTTTCGGGGGATACCTCTATTCATAAAGCGCCCAATGCCGAAGAGTTTCACAAAGAAAGCGTTCGAAAAGTAAGCCGTCTTCATTTATACGATTGCCTGCGGGCCAATAAATCGCTGGCGGCATGGGGTGTGGAAGGACGGGTTCCGTTCCTCGACAAAGAATTTGTTGATGTGGCTATGCGGTTCAATCCAGAAGAAAAGATGGCCAAAAACGGGCGTATGGAAAAATGGTGCCTGCGCAAAGGGTTTGAAAAATACCTGCCGGAAAGCGTGGCGTGGAGACAAAAGGAACAGTTTTCCGACGGCGTGGGCTATGGATGGATCGACACCCTGAAACAAATTGCCCGCGAACAGATATCCGACGAAATGATGGAAAATGCCCAATACCGTTTTCCGGTAAATACGCCCATGAACAAGGAAGAATACATGTACCGGGCCATTTTCAGTGAACATTTTCCGTCGGATCAGGCGGCAGCTTGTGTGCCATCGGTGCCGTCTATAGCCTGCAGTACGGGCGAAGCACTGGCGTGGGATGCATCGTTTCAGAACAATGCCGATCCTTCAGGAAGGGCAGTGAACTCAGTTCATGAGAAAGGGGCTGTTTTTGAAGACATCAAAAGAAATCATCCGCAACCTGCTTTTACGAGTTAAAAATCAGGCGTTCATAAATGAAAAAGTAATCCGTCTTTCATACTTGTTTTTTTGGCACCGATGGATTAGTTGATGTAAAGTGGTCCGTCGGGGCCCAGCGGTATTCCAAGTAACATCCACACAACCAGAAGGGCAATCCATATAATACCCAAAATTAGGGTGTACGGCAGCATGGTTGAAATGATGGTTCCAATGCCGTAACGTTTGTCGTATTTTTCGGCAAAAGTTACAATCAGGGCGAAATAGCTCATCATGGGTGTAATCAGGTTGGTAAGCGAATCGCCAATGCGAAATGCTGCCTGTGTAAGTCCCGGGTGATAAGGCGGATCGATGAGCATAAGCATGGGAATAAATACCGGCGCCATAATGGCCCATTTGGCCGAGGCGCTTCCCATAAACA
>CAZCPH010000180.1:0-4970 GCA_964500105.1 uncultured Mariniphaga sp.
CGAAACGCTCGATTTGTACTATTTCCCCTGGTTGTTGCTGATTTCCATAGCCGGTGCATTATTGGGTACTTTTCTCACCCCGCCAACCGACGAAAAGACGCTTAAAGAGTTTTATAAGAATGTAAGGCCATGGGGTTTCTGGGGACCCATCAAGCAAAAAGTGATGGCCGAAGATCCGGCATTTGAACCCAATAAGAACTTTAAACGCGACATGTTAAACGTGTTTGTAGGAACAATCGCCCAAACGGCACTGGTGGCATTACCAATTTATATCGTTCTGAAAGATGCCCTGCCAATTTGGATTACTATTATAATCACGGTAATTTGCGGATTTATTCTGAAAAAAACATGGTGGGATAAACTGCCGGAGAATTAGTTCAGAGTTTAGAGTTCAGAGTTTAAAGTTGAAAAATTGATATAGATGACTGCTTCGAAAAAGGAATTTGAAAAAAGGCTGAAAAAGCTGAAAAAGGCACATGAAAAGTTGCTGACTAAGAAAAATAAACCCGTTAAGAAACATTACAACGGAATTTATTACCGGTACAAACGCCCCATTTTAACCGGCAATCATGCACCACTGGAATGGCGTTACGATTTGAATTTCGAAACCAATCCGTTTTTGTTGCAACGGATTGGGATTAATGCTGCTTTTAACAGCGGAGCCATTTATCTGGATGGCAGATATTTGCTTGCCGTTCGTGTGGAAGGCTGGGACCGCAAATCGTTTTTTGCTATTGCCGAAAGTCCGAACGGAATTGACAACTGGCGGTTTTGGGATCGGCCGGTTACCATGCCCGAGACAGACGATCCTGACACCAATGTGTACGACATGCGCCTGGTTCAGCACGAAGACGGTTGGATTTACGGAATTTTTTGCGCCGAGCGAAAAGACCCGTCAGCCCCGGATGGTGATACCTCAATGGCTACTGCCAGCGGCGGAATTGCCCGTACAAAAGACCTGGTGAAGTGGGAGAGACTTCCCGATTTTATTTCTCATCATGGTCAGCAAAGAAATCTGGTTTTGCATCCGGAATTTGTATACGGCAAATACGCGTTTTATACCCGTCCGCAGGATGGATTTATTGAAGTTGGCGGCGGTGGCGGAATTGGTTGGGCGCTTGTTGACGACATCACCAAAGCCGAAGCACCCGAGGAGAAAATTATCGACGAAAAGGTGTATCATACTATAAAAGAGATGAAAAACGGACAGGGACCTGCGCCGCTGAAAACTGAAAAAGGATGGCTGCATCTCGCGCATGGTGTGCGTAACTGTGCAGCCGGCTTGCGGTACGTGTTGTATCTGTTTATGACCGATTTGGAAGATCCGTCGAAAGTGATTGCACGGCCCGGTGGGTATTTTATGGCACCAGAGGGCGAGGAGCGGATTGGCGATGTTTCAAATGTGCTCTTCGCCAACGGATGGATTCGCAACGAAAAGGATGAAGTGTTTATTTATTACGGTTCGTCAGACACGCGAATGCATGTGGCTACTTCTGATATCGACAGGTTGGTGGATTACTGTTTGAATACTCCCGAAGACGGATTGCGGTCGGCAAAAAGTGTGGAAAAGATCAATGAGTTGATCGACAGGAACGGGAATCAGTGAGGAGTGAAGAGAAGTAAACAGTGAACGGTAAAAAGGGAGGAAGCTGGAAGCGCGAAGCGGGGAGAAGTTGGAAGTACGATGCGGGATAAAAAGGGTAGCTGGCAACTTTGGGAATCTTTCTGATGAGCGGTGTCCAGTTACGGCACTCAGGAGAAGTTAATCCAGAAAAATAATCTTTAACTTTTTTTAAACTGATTTCGCTGAAAAATTGAAAAACGTAAAACACTTGTTACATTTGGAGAAAAACAAAAATTATGAGTAAAAAATACAATTGGGCTGTATTGGGCTGTGGCAAAATTGCCCGGAAATTCAGTTCTGATTTGAAGTTGCTGCCCAATGCAAGGTTGTATGCGGCTGCTTCGCGCGATTTGCAAAAGGCACAGGAGTTTGCAGCCGAACTTGGATTTGAAAAAGCTTATGGCAGTTATGAAGAAATGGTGGCCGACCCGAACGTAGATGCGGTTTATGTGGCTACACCCCATTCGCATCATCACAGTCATGCCATACTTTGCCTGAACCATAAAAAGGCGGTACTTTGCGAGAAAGCCTTTGCCCTCAATAAAAACGAAGCGGAGGAAATGGTCGCCTGTGCCAAGGAAAACAGCACGTTTCTGATGGAAGCGTTCTGGACCATGTTTCAGCCCAGTTTCAAAAAAGCGATGGAAATTATTCAATCGGGTGAATTGGGCAAGCTGAAAATTGTTCGTTCCGATTTTGCATTCAATGCGCCTTTCGACGAAAACAAAAGATTGTACAACGTAAAACTTGGCGGCGGTTCGCTGCTCGATATAGGCATTTACCCGGTTTTTGCAGCGCTTACTTCGTTGGGGAAACCTGAGATTATCAAAACTTTTGCCCATTTTGCTTCAACCGGTTCCGAAGAATCCATCAGTATTATTTTCAAATACAAAGATGGACAAATGGCGAACCTCACTTCCAGTTTTGCAGGATTTTCGCCAACACAAACCGAATACTGGTTTGAAAAAGGTTATATGGTATTGAACCCAAAATGGCATGCACCGACAAACGTCACCATTTGGAAAGATGGCGGAGAAACACAAACCTTTCCTTCGGAGCATAAGGAAGGATTTGGCTACCAGTACGAAGCCGCTCATGTGATGGAATGCCTTGATGCCGGTAAAATTGAAAGCAATAAAATGCCCTGGCAGATGAGCCTCGACCTGATGGAAACGCTGGACCGGATTCGCATTGATGCCGGAATATTTTTTCCGGATCACGATAAAAATTTATTCTTTTAATGAAGTCATGGATTTGAACAAACTCAAAAAGCAGTTCGAAAACGAACTCACTGACAATATCCTGAATTATTGGGCAAAAGAGGTTTACGACGCGAAACGCAGAACGTTTTACGGGCGGATTACCAACGACGGGCAAAAATTTCCGGATGCACCACTTTCAGCAGTATTTGTTACCCGAATAATGTGGACGTTTTCGGCAGCTTACCGGTTTTATCCAACGGCTGTGTATAAAAAAATGGCCGACGAAGCGTTCCGTATTTTGCAGATTTCGTTCTGGGATCACCAAAACGGAGGTATTTACTGGAGCGTTATGCCAAATGGAAAACCTCTCGATACAAAAAAACAGTTTTATGCCGAAGCATTTTTTATTTATGCACTATCGGAATATTACCTTGCTTTTCAGGATGAGCGGGCAAAGCAACTGGCCGAGTCCATGTTTATGCTGATGGAGAAATATGCTTTCGATGCGGAATTTGGAGGTTATTTTGAGGCCAAAACTGCCGACTGGCAGGAGACCGACGACATGCGGCTGAGTCCCAAAGAGCTGAACGTGAAAAAATCGATGAACACTCATCTTCACATTCTGGAAGCTTATACCAATTTATACCGCATCTGGAAAACCAATGAAACAGAGAAGCAGTTGCGCCACCTTATCCGGCTTTTTCTCGATAAAATTACCAATCAGAAAACCGGACATTTTCACCTGTTTTTTGATGCCGACTGGACTGTTCGTTCCGAAATTGATTCTTACGGTCACGACATTGAAGGAAGCTGGTTGTTGTGTGAAGCTGCTGAAGTTTTGGGAGATAAAGAACTGATGGAGGAAGTGGAACACATTGCCCTGAAAATGGCAGATGTTACCCGCGATGAGGGATTTGCTAAACACGGCGGCCTGTATTACGAAAAGGAAGGTGACCATTTGATGGAACAGTTCGACTGGTGGCCCCAGGCTGAAGCTGTGGTTGGCTTTTTTAATGCCTGGCAGCTGACAAAAAATGAAGAATATTTGAATCTGGCCTTGCGAAGCTGGAGTTTCACACAACAGTACATCATCGATAAAAAGCATGGCGAATGGTTTTGGGGTGTGTCAAATGATTTACAACCGGTTGACAACGATAAGGTGAACGGTTGGAAAGCGCCTTATCACAACGGCCGCATGTGTATGGAAATGATGCGTAGAATTGAGCAGGTTTGAACATCAGGCTGCAAGTGGAGAAAAACAATCTGAAATGAAATACAATGAAAAACCTTTTGGTTATTTTGGCAGTTGCTGTCACTTTTTCAGGATTTTTTACAGCATGTAAAACAACACAAACAACAGTGGATACATCTACAATTAAACAACTC
Organism: uncultured Mariniphaga sp.; assembly: GCA_964500105.1. Taxonomy (GTDB): domain Bacteria; phylum Bacteroidota; class Bacteroidia; order Bacteroidales; family Prolixibacteraceae; genus Mariniphaga. The sequence continues at coordinate 4,213 of CAZCPH010000180.1, forward strand.
GATCTCGACAGGTACATTGGAACCTGGTTCGAAATTGCCCGTTTCGACCATTCGTTTGAACGGGGACTGGTTGGTGTTACTGCCAACTATTCGTATCGCGACGACGGGAAAATAAAAGTGGTGAATGCCGGGTACAAAAACAGCCTCGACGGCCCTTACAGCGAAGCAGTAGGGAAAGCAAAGCAACCCAATCCGCAAAAGAATCCCGGTAAGCTAAAGGTTGCTTTTTTCTGGATTTTTTATGCCGATTATTTTATTCTTGAACTGGATGAGAATTACCAGTGGGTTTTAATCGGAAGTTCATCGGACAAATACCTGTGGATTTTAAGCCGTACACCGCAACTTGAGCAGGAAACCCTGGATCATATTCTGAAAAAAGCCACCGAAAGAGGTTACAATACCGAAAAACTGATATGGGTGGAACAGAAAAACGATACCCAACTTTAAATTTCAGTTAACAAACACACTTTTTTAATAAAGAAATTTTTCTTTATATTTATTGTTTCTACTTTTGAAGTGGATTTAAAAACCACTTGAAATGAATGAGACAAGGAAATACAAAACAAAAGACCAGGTTCCTGAGCCAACGCTCAAAAGGCTTCCTGGTTATTTGTATTTTCTTAATCAGGTGAAAGAGGAGGGAATGCTCAACATTTCTGCTCCTGTTATAGGCAAAGAACTTAGACTGGATCCTACGCAGGTTGTAAAAGATTTGTCGTATACCGGAATTAAAGGGAAACCGCGTGTTGGCTACAATA
>CAZCPH010000180.1:4980-6699 GCA_964500105.1 uncultured Mariniphaga sp.
GGGATTCAACAAGGTAAATGAAGCTTTTCTGGTTGGAGCAGGGAACCTCGGTTCAGCACTAATGGCTTACCAGGAACACCAGTCGCTTGGTTTGAAAATACTTGCCGCTTTTGATGTTGATACCTCCAAAATTGGACAGACCATTGGTGGAATTCATATTTTGGAATACAACAAACTGTTCCATCTCTCAGGCAGGTTGAATGTGAAAATCGGAATTATTACCACGCCAAACCACGTGGCCCAGGAGGTTGCTGAAGATTTGGTCACCTGCGGTGTTAAAGCCATCTGGAATTTTACCTCTGCTAAATTAAGTTTACCTGAAGAAATTATTGTTCAAAATACTTCGATGAGTTCATACGCCGCCGTTTTGCTACGGAGGCTGAACGACGCAAATTTATAACCATTTAAAACCGAAAAAATGAAAACGTTTAAAAAAATCATCAACTGTTTGGAAGCTTATATAAAGAAAAATTTCTTTAATTTGTCAGAAGCTGACATAAATCAAGATTGTGAAAAGGTTTTGAAACTGAATTTTATAGAGGAAAAAGACAATGCAATGGTCGAAGAGTACACTTCCAGTTATAAAAGTACAACTCGCTGGCAAACATTATAATATGATATACTACACCGGTTTTTATTAATTACTCAGCAGTTTAATAGTGTTTTAAGCGCGGTTCGGCAAGGGAAGTTTTTCCTCTGCACCGCGCTTTTTTTTAGATTTTATCTTTTTCCTTCGAAGTAGGTACGGTCAATTAATCCATGCCTGATTGCAGCCAGTGCAGCTTCGTGGGTGTTCTTTACTTCGTAATAGTTGGTATTCAATGTTTTAAGTTGTTTTTCAATATCTTCGTTGCTATCCAGAAAAGTGCGTTTTCTGATTTTCCGGATGATTATGATTTCAATTCTGCCCGGGTATTTCAACGCCAGACGCGAATAAATTTTGGGATCGTGCTGACCGCTGTCGCCAATCAGGATAAATTTCTGTTCGGAGTAAAGTTTGAGCAGGCTTTCAATTTTTTCGTATTTGTGATCGTGGCTTCCGCCGCCCGATTTCCAGAATTTATAGATGCTGGATTTCAGCTTGCGTAGCAGAAAAACGCCTTTGGGAATGTGGTTGAAATGAAAAAAATCTTCAAGTAAATCATACAGATTCCACTCGCTGCTTGAAACATAAAAAAAAGGATTACTTGCAGAAGTATTGGTTTCTTCAGCCAGTGCCCGGTAAAATTTCGAAACTTCCACGAAAGGTGAGCGTGTGAGTGCGTTTTTCAGGAGCATTAGTCTCAGCTTTCTCAATGTTTGCGTGGAATGTGAGATCATAACTGTGTCGTCGATATCGGAAACAACAATGAGCTTTTGCTGGCGCGAAACAATCCTTACTTCACCTGTGGCATGAATTTGTGGCTGATTCTTTTTGATTACATCAAGCAGTTCGAAATGAACAGAATGCCACTCTTTTGCCAGCAGGTCGTTTACTTTATTCTCAAATCTGAAGTGAAAACAGAAAAATCCCTGTTCATCGGTTTCTGCAGTTTGCGTTTCGCCTAAAAAGCGGGCTTTTACCCTTACTCCGGGAATTTCATCGCTTGAAAACCGTTTGATGGTTGCCAGCATATTGGTCCAGAAATGATGTTTGTCTTTTGGTTTTGCCAGTCCTTTGTCCTCCATCACAACACCCTGAATAAAAACATCTGTTTCGTTTCCAAAACCTCTGTAAGG
>CAZCPH010000181.1:0-6494 GCA_964500105.1 uncultured Mariniphaga sp.
TCCGATGCATCCGATTTCACAAACAACAGGTTTTCTTTGATGGTGCCGGCAAACAGCTGGGTGTCCTGGGTTACAAATCCGATTTGTCTGCGCAACTGATTGTACCTGATTTGAGAGGACGGATATTCGTTAAAATTAATGGTTCCGGCAACTGGCCTGTACAAACCAACCAGCAGTTTCACCAGGGTTGACTTGCCTGAACCGGACGGCCCTACAAAAGCAATGGTCTCTCCTGTGCGCACATCGAACGAAATTCCGTCAATGGCATTATTGGTTGCAGTTTTATGACGAAAAACAACATCTTTAAAATGGATTTGTTGCAATGGCCCGGTTTCAATGTAGTTTTCTGGTCGTTTTTCAATGGGTTTTTGCATTAACTGGTCGAAACTTGTTACAGACGCTTCAACTTCGCGGTAACTCAGAATGATATTCCCCAGATTTTGTAAAGGACCAAATATCGATGTGGATATAAATTGCATGGCAATCAGTTCACCTGTTGTTAAAACATTCCTGAAAATCAGCCAGAGCAGAATAAAGAGAATAGATTGTTTTAAAATGCTCAGCATAGTGCCCTGCAGAAAAGTCAATGTGCGTACTTTTTTGACCTTTTCCATTTCGAGGTCGAATATTTTCTGTGTTTGTTCTCTGAGTTTTTTTATTTCAGGAAAGGTGAGGCCTACGCTTTTTACCAGTTCGATATTTCTCAGCGATTCTGTAATAACACCCGACATTTTATTGGTTTCGCGATTGATGGACCGTTGGGTGGTTTTTATTTTTTTGCTGAGCATTCCCGTAAGCGATCCCAACACTAAAATACCAACCACAAAAACCGGAATCAGCATCCAGTTTTTGGTAATGGAATACCAGATTAAAAAGCCTATTCCAATGAGCGATGAAAACAAAATATTGATAAACGAATTCATAAACATTTGTGTGTCGCTCCGAACTTTTTGCAATACCGACAGCGTTTCTCCACTTCGTTGTTCCTCAAACTCCTGGAACGATAACCGCAGGGTTTGTTTTAAACCGTCGTTGAATATTTGCATGCCAAATTTCTGAACCACAAGTCGTGTAGTAAAATCCTGAAATGCCTGGGCGATACGGGCCAGCAGGGCGATGGAAACAGCAACTCCGAGCCAGAATAACACGCCCCTCACCAACTCCTGTTCGGTCCGGTTGCCGGGTTGAGTAGCATAATCGTCGATAATTTTACCAAAAATCAGCGGATCAACAAGACTTAACAATTGCGCAATTGTGGCCAGAATAAGCGCAACAAAAATCAACCATTTTTGCGGTTTTAAATACTTCCATAAAATTTTCATACCGATTGCGTTAGCAAAAAGTGAACCATTGTGTTTAAATAAAAATCTAAAAAACAAGACAAAAAAGTCTTTTATTGAAAAAATATGTAAATTTGGTTTTTATGCATAACGAAAAACAATCGGATTATGGAAAAACCAGATTTGTACCCAAAACTTACAGCGAAACTTGCAGATAAACGAGCTTCTCTGGCTCCTGAAATCATGAAAGCCTGGAACGATTTCAGTAAAGCCGTTTTTAAAGAAGGAGCACTTCCCGAAAAAACAAAACAATTGATTGCCGTGGCAGTGGCACATGTAACACAATGTCCATACTGCATAAGGTCGCATACAAAATCAGCGTTGCGAAAAGGTGCAAGTTCTGAGGAAATAATGGAGGCCATTTGGGTTGCATCCGAAATGCGTGCCGGCGGCGCATATGCCCACTCTGTTATTGCTTTGGATGAAACTGAAAAACAAAAGTAAAAAAGATAACAATCCAGATTTGTTTATGTAAAAATCAGTTGGTTTTTGTCTGGATTCCGGTGGATGTTAACGCACAACCCGACTACAACTCGGCAATGGAACTACTGTTTGCAAAAGAAAATTCTGAAGAAAATCTGAACGATTTAAATACCAACGAAATGACCAGCAGTTTTAATAACCGGCAAAATGACGGTTTTGAGCGCGACCAGATGCTGATTGGTTCGTGGCGGTACACAGAAAGCTATACCAGTGGTGATTTTTCTATGGTTACAGAAAAGTATATGGAGGTGAGGCCCGACGGGACCTATTCCTACGGAAACGGTATTGTGGCGGGTGGCGGCAATGCCGGCTCGTTTGGCTCCGGTGGCGGCGATGCAATCCACGGCAAATGGCGAACCGAAAACGGGCTAATTTTTGTTGACTATGGTTACGGCCAGTGGGAACTCTATTCAGGCTATTACATTGAAGGCAACAAGCTGATACTGAAGTTCAATAACGGCTCAAGGGAGATCTGGGACAGGATGTATTAACAACGGAATTCCTGAGTTTTAAAAATTAATCGTTTGTGTTTACTCTACTGTTTCAGTTTTTTTTAAAGGAATGGTAAAGAAGAAAGTGCTTCCTTTTCCCAAAACACTTTCAGCCCAAATATGGCCCCCGTGTTTTTCAATAAATTCTTTTGAGATGATGAGTCCAAGCCCGGTGCCTGTTTCGTCTGCGGTTCCGCGCGATGACGACGCTTTGTCCAGTTTGAACAGTTTTTGAAGTTGCTCTTCGCTCATTCCAACGCCGGTATCGGAAACAATAAAATTCAGGTTTCCGGATTCAACAAAGGCAGAAATATTTACTTCTCCGCCTTTTTCGGTAAACTTAATGGCATTGGTTGTCAGATTTTGAAGTACCGAACTGATCATGTTTTGGTCGATTTCAGCATCTATTTCGCCTTTAACATCCCAGCCGAGCTTAATATCCTTGTTTTTTGCAATAGGAGCAACAATTTCGCCTGTTTCGGAAACCAACCGGTTGACATTGCATGATTTTGGCGAAAACTGCAGTTTTCCGTTTTGAACTTTTGACCAAACCAAAAGATTTTGCAGCAGTTTGGAAATTCTGTTGGCCGATTGGTTAACAATGGTGGAACATTCTTCAATTTCTTCCTGATCGCCTTCCTTTACTGCATCTTTTAAAACCTGACTGTAGCCAAGAAGCGTGTTGAAAGGATTCATAATGTCGTGGTTAATAATGGAATAAAATTTATCCTTTTCAATCGAATCTTTCGTAATCTTGTCGTTTAATGTAATAATGTTGTTTTGAAATTTATCGTTGCGAAATGCCAGGCGTAAAATGTAAAATGCCAGGGCACAAGCCAGTATCATCAATACGATTAGTATATTTTGCAGAAAACTGGTTGAGTAGCGTACCGATTTCAGGAATATGCTGTTTTGTGCAGCTTCCTGTTCTCTTATACTGACTTTTATTTCTTCGATTAATTCCTGAATTTGTGCGATTAAGTTGTTGTTGATTGCAATGAGCTTTAGTTCACTCTCCTTCAATTCAACTGTTCTTCGAACCAATTCGTTAAAGTTGGGTGCATTTGCCGAAACCATGTTTGCCTGAAGTGCCCGAATCATTGATTGCCTGATATTATCTCTGTTTAACTCATTTCCTGACTTGACCTGTAACTGCGTATTCACACTTTGCTGTACTGTTTCGCCAACTATGGCACTTTTTAATTTACCCAGAAGTCCTTTTTTCTGTACCTCCGTGGTTTCTGTAACGCTCAGAGTATCAATTATTAATTCAGATTGATTGCCAATATATTGTTCCAGTTCCGTTTTGTTTTCTTCGAGGTTTTCCGCAGAGAAAATCAGCGAATCAGTTATCAGCCGCAACTTCATGTAGGTTTCTGCTTCCAGGGTCTTGGCATCAAAAATTTCGGTGATATTTTCACCTGCTTCGGTTGGGTTTTCGTTAAACGTTTGCTGCAAAAGCGAAATATTTTGAGCCAGCAGTTCTACCTGATTCTGATATTCCTCAAAAACAGGATCTTCAAAAGTTGTGCAATATTCCCTGAATTTGGCTTCAACCATTACGATTGACTGCGTAACATTTTCAGTTTGAAGCAGCTGATTTCTGTTGTGCTGGGAAAGATCCAGCGCCGACTGAATCCTGCTTTTTTCGTTCATCAGGGCAACAATAAAAAATACAATCATCAGGAGAATTAAAGCCATCAAAATGGTGGTGATTATTAACCGTTTTGGTATTAGCCTGACAATCTTTTTGATTCCGTTCATTTTAAACTGGTTTTTTTAATCTTCTAAAGTTGAATTTATTTATCAATTAAAAGAAGGAAATCGGTTAAATTCTCTTCATTGGTCAGATTAAGTTTTTTTCTTAACCTGTATCTGGCAACATCAACGCTTTGAGGATTCTGAAATGTAAGTATGGCGATATCTTTCGACGACAATCCCGACCTGATTAGCGCACATAATTTGCGTTCGTTAGGCGTTAAGGCCGGGTATTTTTCGAGCAGTGCTGTGTAAAATGAATCAAAGGTATCTTCAAATCGTGTTTCAAATTCGTTCCAGATTTTCTCAGTTATGCTCATCCTGAATTTACTGGTTATTTGCTGTATTATGTCTTTTCCCTCTTTCGTTGTGTGGGGTATAACTTTTTCGAGATCGCTTATCAGGCTGTTGTTCATTTCGTTCAAATGCATCACTTTTAAAGTGCTCGAAATCAGTTCGATTTTTTTCGTATTCACAACATCTTCATGGGCTTTTTTGAGTTCAGTAACATCGGTAAAAACAGCAATTATTCCAACCGTATTACGTTGATTATCAAAGATTAAGTTTTTAGATACAAAAAAGATACGATCGCCGGGGAAAACGTTTTTTTCGTAGGTTAAAGCACCTTTGTTCCGGATTAAATCCATATCTTTCTGAACATGGAACGCAACTTCATCACTCCGGAAATACCGGTAAACCGATTTTTCAATTAACTCACTTTTTGAAACTCCCGATAGTTTCTCAAATGATTTATTGCACATTAGAATAATTCCGTCAGGCGAATAATAGATAACCGCGTGCGGAATGCTGTCAATCAGGGAATTGATAAACAGGTTTTTCTCCTCCAGCAGATTGTTCTGATTTTTCAATGCATTCAATGATTGCTGTAAAAGCAGAATGTTCTTTACACGGGCATTTAATTCCTGCTTGTCAAAAGGTTTTTTCAGGAAATCATTTGCACCAAGTGTCATAGCATAGGCTAGATCCTCCGGCGAAGTCATCACTCCTGTAACCATAATTACCGGAATATCATTGGTTTCCGGATTTTTTTTCAGAATTTCCAGTGCTTCAATACCATGCATAACCGGCATATTCCAGTCCATGATAATCAAATCGGGAAAATTTTCCTGTGCTTTTTCGAGGCATTCTATTCCATTAGTGGCTTTAGATATTTGAAAATCATGCTCCTTAAGCATTTTTTCATAAAGCTTCAGATTCAGAGGTTCATCATCAACAAGCAAAACTTTTGCATTACTCATCCTTCAGTAGTTTTTAAATCGCACATAGTAACCATCCGGATAACTACAAATCATCAAATAAGATTTTCCTTTTCTCTTCTGCTTTCCGAAAAGTATAATGAATAGGTTAGTTTTTAACCTTTTTGAAATTTGTAATCATCAGATTTTTCTATTTAAAGAGCATCCATAGAATTTTTTCCGGTTTTCAAATTTATTCACAATCTTTTGTATTTCAAAATAATATATCACTTGTATAGATTCTGTATAGATTGTTGTATAGGTATTGTAATGGATCAGAGTAGATTAAAGCGAAGGAAATATAGAACTTTGAGGGTTAGGTAAGATTTTAAAGTTGCATCGTTTTGGTTTGATGCATTTGGTGTTGTTACTGGTCGGGAAGAAAAAAAAACTGAGAATTACTAAGAGAGTTGAGATGGATGCGAAAGAATTTATTCACAGGATCATTCAGTTAAGTTTTGATAAAAAGATTGTTGATTCTTATGCTGCGAAGTGGAACACACCTTCCGGAGAATTAAAAGAAATCAGACAAAACTCTGTTGTAATTCAATGGTATGCAACACAGGCTTATATTTCTGCCAGGACTGTTACAGACAGATTATCAGAAAAAGAAAGTGCTTTATTGACTCAAATGTATGATTCTCAATTATTTGATTCTGATTTTGAAACTGAAGAAAATGGCGATTTCAGATCAGAAGTATTTTTAAAAATAGCACAACAAAAAGAACACTACGATGCTGTGTGTACCATAAACGGAATTTGTGATATCATGGGGCACCGGTTCATCCGGAAAATCGGAGAATGTTTTGCCAGAATAAACAACAGACCGGACTCTGTTGAATTTAAACGACTTGGCAGCGATTTGTTTGGTAATTGCCTCAATAAGTGTATCAGCGAGTTCAAGTTTGAAAAAATTGAATTTATGGATTCAACAGCCATAAATCAGGATGTTGGGTTGAATTTACGTTGACAAGTTTAATGTGCAGAAAAATAAGGACTTAAGTATAGATAAAATATTAATAACTAAAAATTTAAAAAAATGAAATTATTGAATAAAACGATGCCACTTTTGTTATGTGGTGTTTTGCTGCTGGGCAGTTGTTCATCAACCAAAAACTCGACTAAAGGCGGTCTTTTGGGTGGTGCTGGTGGTGCACTTTTGGGTG
>CAZCPH010000182.1:0-6492 GCA_964500105.1 uncultured Mariniphaga sp.
TAACAAGAATTTTTGACATATTAAAAGTTTTTTATGAAACACAAAAATACCGAAAAAGAAATAAAAAAGCTGCCCATGGCCAAAACCAGATGAGCAGCTTTGCATAATTTATGTGAAAATTCCTTAGCAACCGCCTTTTACCTGAACGACTTCGCGTTTAACAGGTGCGCCAATATTTTTCAGGGCATCAACCAGGTTATCCATTTTCCTTGCAGCCACACTGCGAAAAGTATAGGCCCGCAGTTCATTTTTAGGTGCATCGGGTGGTGGCGCTTCCGTCAGATAAAACATTTCCTGAAATTCACGGGCACTTTCGCGCATAATCAAATTATCAGAATTACCAATATATTTTGCCTTTAAACAAGCCATGCGAACCAGGGTATCGCCGTCGGCATAAAAGACGTTGGTTTTAATCTTTTGCCTGAAAAGTGGCTCGTACTGTCTTTCCATCATGTTTTCGAAAGGGATGTTGATGGCCATGGGGAGATGAAATTTTTCAAATTCCTCAGGCGACCGCACATCGATGATATTGAGTGAATAATAGTGATTTACGATTTCATCGGCCAGTTTATCGGCGGGAATTTCCTTAAACACGCAGGTTTGCTGCCGTTTAGCTTCGGCAATGCGCATGTTTATAATATCCTTTTCCCCGGGCAAAAATGCAACCACAGCCAGAACTGCAAAAAGCGCAGCTGCTGCCAGCGCATACTGGCTTCTTTTCACAGGTTCAATTTTCGATTCACGTCCGTTCACTTTATTTTCAATAAACCAGGTAGCAACAAAGGCTCCGACTGCAATTAACGAAAGCAAAAATCCGAAAGCAACGTTTGACATTCCCAGAAAATCGGAAATACGAACCATGCCCATATTGCCGGCATTGTAAAGGTTCTCAACCAACGGAAACGATTCGATAAATGCCCAAACACCCAAAATGGCGCCGAAAACAAAAGCCAGCGCATCGAGTTTGCCAATTGCCAGTGCACAAACACTGGTTCCGGGGCAAAACCCTCCGATTATAAATCCGACTCCCATTATGACTCCGCCAAGCAGAGCTGATTTCAAAAAGAGAGGATTGACGTAGATTACATCGAGATCGAGTAATCCGTAATGTCCCATCAGGAGCACACCGGCCATGGCTGTAATTCCGGCGGTAAAAAAAACGCGCAACACGGTAAAATCGTAACCGTAAAACAACCCAACCAGTTTTTTTGTGGACGAAAATCCGGCTTGTTCAAGTACAAAACCAAAGGCAATTCCAAGGAAAAAGGCAATTACCAAACTAAACTCTTCACTTATAATAAAAGGTACTAATGGTCCCATTTTGTTCTATTTTAACCAAAGTTTTCTGAAAAAATAAGCCAACGCATACGCTCCGCCAAAAATGGCCAGCATGGTCAGAATTCCGCCCAGTGACATGACCGCCATTCCGCTTAGCGCAGAACCACTTGTGCAGCCTCGCCCCAATTGCGAGCCATAACCAAACAACGCACCACCCAAAATTGCTCCGGCAATGCGCACTCCGTTGGAAACACGCGGTCCTTTCTCCAGTTTCAGACCGGTACGATTGGCCAGTACACCGGAAAAGAAAGCGCCCACAAGCACACCTAAAACTTCAAACACCAAAAAATTCTTCCATGGTCCTTCGGGGTTCTCATCAGCAAAATTCCGGTAAAAGGCAGTATTTTCAGCATGTTGTGGCGCAACAGATTCAACCGATGCAATTACAACATTTTTAAACGCACCACTGGCACCTAACCCACGCCCGGTAATATAAATGGTTGCCAGCAAAACCATTCCCAGCAGAAAACCAGCCAGATATGGATTCATATATGGTTTTGGCTGAATCGATTCTTTTGTTCTCATATTGTTGAGTTTTATATTCTTAAACTATGAATTTATTATTTCTTCGCCGTGATTTCAGTCTCCGGTTCATCTTCCTCATCTTCCAAATCCTCATATCCGGTAATCATCGCCTGAATGTTTGAGGTCGGTGTATGGCCGGTGGTAGTCATGTACACATGAATAACCAGAAAAACCATGAGCAACATTGCTCCCAGCGTATGCCAAAATGCGACACTTTCGAGAGAAAACTCACTCACCACAACAATGTCGTTCCGGTCGATGGTTTTATGAAACATATAGATGATGCCCGAGATTATTGTTACAGGTACCAATATTAGCTTAAATCCCAGGTAAACCAGCCTTTGCAGTGGGTTCAGCTTTTTTACTTCGGTTTTTTTGGTCGGATGCTTTTCGCCTTTAAACATGCCAATGCTGTAAAACCGGATCTGGCCAGCCAGTTTTTTAGTGGTTGGAATGTATTGCCGCCACTCGCCTGTAACCACATGCCAGAAAATGGCAAAAATAACCAGCCCAATCAACATCCACGATGCAACCCTGTGAAAACGGGCGGCGTGTTCGAACCCCAAAACATGAAATGTTCCGTGCACTTCGAACCCGGTGAATGCAAGAAAAATGATTAATGATGCCTGTGTCCAGTGCCAAAAGCGTTCAAACCCTTTATAAACATATACGCGTTTCATAATTTTATTCATTTAAGCCGGTTTTATTCTCATAATCAATAACATCGGTATTGTATTCTTTTCGCCTGATGGAGAGCAAAATACGTATGGCAGCGTGTATAAAAACAACAGCGATGGCACCAAAAAAGAATAAATTACCCAAAAAATCCAGTGGCTTGTTGTAATCGCGGCCCGGCAGGTAAAAACCTGCAAGTGAAGCCAAACGACCCTCTTCGCTGCGTGTGTGACATTCGGCACAACCTACCGTTTGCTCTTTGGGAGCAACCATGTGATTGACGGGCCAGTACATTACAGTTTCCACAAAATCGTATTCCCCGCTGAACGGAAGCCCAACCCGCTTCATTCCGGCAGCTGCCGCTGTTTCCCAATTAAAATCTTTCCAGTAGGCACTGTCTCCTTTGTTTTCAGCAAACACTTTTGGCTGAATAAGAATGTTGTATTTCTTGTCGTAAATCTGGTCACCCAGATGAATTTTTACCGGAACTATTTTTGATTCCGGATCATCATGCGTGCCAAAAAGTGTATTCATTTTCACCGGAACCGATTTAATGGTATCGCCCAGCAAATAATGGTCGGCAGTTCCATTAAACCACATATAGTCGGGTTTTACATTTTTTGCCCAGGTAAACGTTCCTTTAATGGATTGATATTCCTGTGTGCTGTCGGCGTTAAATTCCTGATAGGGCTCACCATTGCGCAGTTTCCCGGCATCGGACCAGTACCACGACATTTTGGTGGGGTTCACCTTGGCGTATTCAGGAATGTGGCAGGCCTGGCACGAAACTTTTGCGTTGTGCCGGTTCAGAATATCATCGAAATGCGGCGTTGATGTATGGCATTGTTCACACGTTGCCCGGTTGGTGTTGGTTGACGAAACGGAATAGAGTCGTCCTTTAATCTGATGATTTTCGCCGCCATGGCACTCCACGCACGTCATATTCATACCGTTTGCAGCCATATGCACATCTACGTTTCTGTCGGTAGCCAGTTGAGCAGCTTCCAAATCGCCGTGCTTCACATTGTTCCCGCCCCCGCTGTAAAAATGGCAACTGCCGCAGTTGATTTTATCAGGTGTACCAACACTTTGTGCCACCAAAGTCAGGTTCACCTCACGGTCGGGATACCCGGCTGTGGAAGAACCTTTCATGTAAAGGTCGCTGTTGTCGTGGCAAACCATACAATCCACATTACGTGCATTATTAAAATCGTATTGGTCGTTGGTCATTCCGTAACCAATATGGCACTTTGCACAGGCCAGCTCATTCGACTGCGCACCCAGACAAAAATTATTTAATACATTTTTTTTGCCGGCAGCTGCCAGACCCCGACCTTCCACATAAGAAACCCGCTCCCAGTTCCAGTGCGCCGAATTCATCACCTCTTTGTGCCGTTCGGTATGGCAACTGATGCAGGTTTCTGTAACATCCTGCGGCGTAGCAAACTCGCGCTGAAGTTGCGGTAAAAGCGCGTGATTAATGGAAGAAACCGGTTTTATGGCATATTCCTGTTTTAGCTCCTCCAGTTTTAAGTTGTAATATTCATTTTCGGTATTAAACAGGTTGATTAATACCAACAGTGCAATTGCAGATAAAATTACCGTTAAAATTGTTCGTTTCATACCTGATTGTATTAAATACTTCCTGAAGCTTCAAAGCGATTAAAAAAACATTCAAATATACACATATGTTTATAATATCACGTAAAATATAAATTTATTTTATCAGTTAAAAATGAATAAAATATTCATAAACAATATTTTAAAAATATATGTTTTACGACATATACTCAATACTATAAATAAATAAACACAAAAATACAAGACTTGAATCTTTAGCCTTCCAGGAAAGAAAAATGAAAAAAAGCCGCCCGGAATGCCGAACAGCTTTTAAACAAATGATTGAAAAATACTAACGTTAATGCGAATCGATGTTGTTTATCATGCGTAACGAGTGTTCGAGCGTTGGAGTAATTTCAGTCAGGTATTCGTTTACTGCCCCCACGCTGCCGGGCAGCACATAAACCAGCGATTGCTTGATTACCCCGGCAATGCTGCGGCTTAACAGCGCATTGGGTTTTGCCGAGCCGTATTTGTACCGGATGAGCTCCATGATTCCCGGAATTTCCTTGTCGAGCATTTTTTGCACCACATCGGGTGTGATATCGCGGCTTCCGATTCCGGTGCCCCCGGTGGTTACAATAATGTCTGTTCCCTCTTCCACAGCCTTATTTACTGCATCGTGCAACAGGACTTCATCATCGGGAATGATAACTTTTTCGAGCTGAACGGGCCGGTTGTTTCCCGCAAAAAAATCCTTCAGCATTTTGGCAGCGTGAGGACCGCTTTTGTCTTTATAAATGCCATTATATGCCCTGTCGCTAAGCGTAATCACCGAAATTTTTATTTTTCGCGGAATATAGGCCAACTCATTGCTCACCTGAAGTTTTCCGGTTTGTATCACCCGACAGAAAATGCCTTCAACAGGCATGATGCAATTCCCAGAAATTTTCATGATTTCGCAGCCTTTGTGGCATTTTTTGCCAATTTGGGTCACTTCCAGAACAACATCACCCGAAACAAACCGGTCGAGGATGTTGGTTTTATACAACTCCAGCCCTTCGGTAGTAATGTTTTCGCCAAAGTCGCCAAAATTGAATTTGCGGTTATTTTGCTCCTCTGCTTTTTTCAAACTTTCCACGCCCAGCAAACTCACCTGCCGGTGCCAGTGGCCTGCATGAGCATCGTTTTTCACACCGGTTTCGGTAATTTCCACCGCATCAACAGGCAATTTTATGGTGCCCTTTTTTTCGGATAAGTTGAGTGATTTTATTTTAACCTGCGTCATTTTTTATGTTTTTCCAACAGTTTAATTTCGCTTATCATCATTTGTTTGTCCACCGCCTTGCACATGTCGTAAATGGTAAGCAGTGCAACATTTACCGCTGTAAGTGCTTCCATTTCCACGCCGGTTTTTCCGGTGCTTTTTGCCAGTGATAAAACCCGGATACCGTCGTCTTCCACCGAAAAATCCACTGCAACTTTGGTCAGCTGCAACTGATGGCAGAGCGGAATAAGGCTGAAGGTATTTTTCGCAGCCTGAATTCCGGCAATTCGTGCCACAGAAAAAATATCGCCTTTTTCAATGGAATTGCTTTTGATTAGCTTCAGCGTTTTGGGCTGAAGAAATATTTTCCCCGAAGCTTTGGCCTCTCGCTGCTGGTGGGGTTTTGCACCCACATCTACCATGCTGGCCTCTCCCCTTTCGTTCAAATGTGAAAATTTTTCTGCCATATTATCCTCCGATGTTGTAAAAGCTGCCTTTGCTGTTCACTGCTCCCTCTTTGGGTTTAGCATTCAGTGCCAGCAAAAACGCTTCTTTAATTCCATATTCTCTGATGTTGTACTCTTTGTTGCTGAACAGACAAGGTTTTATCATCCCGTTTGCCGTCAGCCGAAGCCGGTTGCAAATGGCGCAATTGCCGCCGTCGCCGCCTTCCACCTGCGAAAATTCGCCGGTTCTCAAATCCATTTGCGTAATGAGACGCAGTTTAAGTCCTTCCTCTGCAGCAAATTTCCTGAGCTCTTCAAGCCTGCTGATATCTCCGTTCCTCAGTTTTACCGCATTGATTTTTACAGGGGCCAAACCGGCTTTTCTGGCTGCTCGAATTCCTGCAAACACATCCTCCAGCTTTCCGCCCCGGGTAATTTCTGCATACTTTTCGGGTGAAACCGAATCGAGACTGATATTCACGCGGCTGAGCCCGGATTTTTTCAGCTCTGCGGCATATTTTGACAATAAAATTCCGTTGGTAGTCATAGCCACTTCTTCGATTCCGCGAATTTCAGAAATCATGGCAACCAGATCTGTCACCCCTTTTCGTACCAGTGGTTCACCGCCGGTCAGGCGTACTTTTTTAATTCCCAGCTCTGCAGCCACCTTCACCACTTCTG
>CAZCPH010000183.1:0-6435 GCA_964500105.1 uncultured Mariniphaga sp.
AATGGATTATTTAATATCTCTGAAATTTTTAAATTCAACTGGGCCAGCGAAAAAGGAAAAACGGTTACTGCAATTGTTTACGCGCTTTCAGCGGTTATTTTGATTGGCGGGTACATGAGCGCCCGGATTCCAACAATTAACAGGGTTGAATTTCAACTGAACAAAACTGTTCCTAACGAAAAACAAAAGGTTGTTCTGGTTTCCGACATTCATCTGGGAATGATGATATCCAATGGCAAGCTGAACAAGATGGTTCAACTCGTGAACAATGAAAATGCCGATTTGGTGCTGCTCGCCGGCGATATTTTCGATGAAGACCTCGGACCGGTAATTCAAAATAACATGGGTGATTTGCTGAAAAACCTGCGTGCAAAACATGGCGTTTTTGCTGTTTTGGGAAATCATGAGTTTTACGGCAATGCAGCAGCGGCGCATGAATATTTGAAAAACCACAACATTACCGTGCTGCGCGACAGTGTGGTAACGCTGCCCAATGGAATTGCAGTTGTTGGCCGCGAAGATATTACTGCTGAAAGAATGTATGATAAAAAACGAAAAACGTTGACAGAACTGCTGGAAAACGTGGATACGGAAAACCCGGTTTTTGTACTTGACCACCAGCCTTACAACCTGGCCGAAGTAGCTGAGCACAGTGTTGATCTGCAGGTTTCGGGACACACCCACAACGGACAAATGTGGCCGTTCAATTACATCACGGGAGCTATGTTTGAAATCAGCAAAGGTTACGGAAAAATAAAAGATACCCACTTTTTTGTCTCTTCCGGTTACGGAACCTGGGGCCCGCCCATCCGCACCAACAGCCGCTCGGAAATTGTGGTGATGGAGATTTTGGGGAGATAATTCAACATTGACTTTGTTACAAAATTTATCTATTTTTGCCCTGACTTTATTACAAACTAAGCAACGAATTATAATAAATGTTCAAAAGAGAAAAAGAAGTAAACCTTTATGCCTGGAAAAATAATCCAATCCGTAAACCATTAATTATAAGAGGGGCAAGACAAGTTGGAAAGACAACTTTAATAAAACAATTTGCAAAAACATATAAACATCAAATTCTGTTGAACCTTGAAAAATCTGCTGATGCGTCATGGTTCAGAAACAATAAGGATACTAAAGTGATTATTGAATCCCTGTTTTTATCGAAAAATATACCCATTTCATCGTTGTCGGAAACCTTGTTGTTTATTGACGAAATTCAGGAATCACCTGATGTCATTCAACTCCTCCGGTATTTTTATGAAGATTTTCCCGAACTGCATGTTATAGCTGCCGGTTCATTGCTGGAATTTGCCATGAAAAAGGTAAAAAGCTTCCCGGTTGGCAGGGTCGAATTCCTCTATTTACATCCCCTTAATTTTACCGAATATCTGAAAGCTGTCGGCCACCTCTCTGCACTTGAACAAATAGAAAAAATACCTTGCGCACCTTTTGCTCATACCACGCTTTTAAATCTGTTTAATCAATACGTCATTACGGGAGGAATGCCCGAAGTAGTTGCAGGTTATATAAAAAATGAAAGCGTAACGGAACTTCCGCCAATTTATGAAAGTATATGGGAAACTTATAGAAATGATGTGGAAAAATATGCCCGGAACGAAACAGAACGTAAAGTGATAAAACATGTTATGGCGGTTGCATATTTATACATCGACCAACGAATTAAATTTCAGAATTTTGGACAGTCGAACTATCGTTCAAGGGAAGTAGGCGAAGCGTTCCGGAATTTAGACGATGCCAAAGTCATTCAATTGCTTTATCCTACCACTGATATTGACATACCGGCAAAACCGGATTTACGTAAATCACCCCGGTTACAGTTTCTCGATACCGGCCTGATTAACCATGCCCTTGGAATCCAGGGAGAGCTGTTGACATTAAACGATTTGAGCCATGCATGGAAAGGAACCATAATCCCTCATATAGTTACCCAGGAAATCCTGTCGCTCAATATTCACAGCTACAGAAAACCACTTTTTTGGGTGAGAGAGAAAAAACAGTCGTCTGCCGAAGTAGATTTGGCTATGTCATATCGAGATAAGGTGATTCCCGTTGAAATAAAATCGGGCAGTGAGGGGACCTTAAAGTCACTTCATCAGTATGTTGAGGCCACGAATCATCCTTATGCCGTTCGAATGTATGCGGGGGAATTTAAAATAAGCAAAACAAAAACTCCGGGTGGAAAACCCTATTTACTAATGAACCTGCCTTACTACCTGGGAACAAAAATAAACGTGTACCTCGAATATTTCCTGAACAATTACAAACTTTAGCAAAAAAACAAAGCCTGCAACAATAACAAATTCAGCAGTCAGCCGTAACAATAACAGAAAATAAAGTAGTTTTATTTACCAAAAGAGTTCACCATCAGTATGAACTTCAACGAATTGACAGAAAAATACAAAGCACTTCTATCTGAAAACAAAAAGCTAAAAGAAAAAATCAAACTTCTTGAAAATCAAATGGGCAAAAAAACGGAAGTTGAGAAAGAAGCAGTTAAAAAAATTATAACCGACCGGAATCAAATCATAAAATCGGAGATTCCACCAGATGCAACAAAATCAAAAGTTGTTGACAAGCAATCTTCTCCATCCGAAAAAATCAATTTGTTCAAATCGCTTTTCAAAGGGCGGGAAGATGTTTTTGCAACCCGATGGGAAAACAGCAAAAAAGGAATTTCCGGTTACTCGCCTGTATGTGGCAATGAATGGATTCCAGGAATTTGCCAAAAACCGAAGATTAAATGCTCAGCCTGTACAAACAAAGATTTTTTGGAGCTAAACAGTCAGGCCATCGAGGATCATCTGCGTGGTAAAACAGTTGCCGGAATTTACCCTTTGCTTTCGGACGAAACCAGCTGGTTTTTAGCTATTGACTTCGATGGCGAGGAATGGCAAAAAGACATAAAAACTATAATGGAAGTATGCTCGGAGTTTAGTATTCCCATTGCGGTGGAACGCTCACGATCGGGCAATGGCGCCCATGCCTGGTTTTTCTTTGAGCAGCCTGTACCAGCTTCAGTAGCCCGCAAATTTGGGAGCGCTTTGCTTACCTATGCCATGACCCAGCGGCACGAAATCGAGTTTAAATCATACGACCGGTTATTTCCTAACCAGGATACCATGCCAAAAGGAGGTTTCGGAAATCTGATTGCGCTGCCACTGCAAAAAGAGGCGCGCAAAAAAGGAAACAGTGTTTTTATCGATAAAAATTTCCGCTCTTTCAGCGATCAATGGGCATTTTTATCTTCTGTTGAACGGCTTACAAAAAATCAAACTGAATCTTTGACAGAGCAGTTAAGTCAGGGAAATGAACTCGGTTTTCTAAAACAAGATGATGAAGAAACAGAATCGTTTAAACCGTGGGAAAGGAATAGAGAGGTTCTTCGGAAAAACGATTTTCCCCGAACGGTTGAAATTGTAAAATCAAATATGTTATTCGTTCCAAAAAACGGATTCTCCTCAAAAGCCCTGAACCGGATAAAACGACTGGCTGTCTTTAAAAATCCTGAATTTTACAAAACCCAGGCCATGCGGCTTTCCACATTTAATAAACCACGGATCATTTCCTGTGCCGATGAAACCAGGGATTATATTTGTTTGCCCCGGGGCTGCGGGCAGGACTTGAAAAATTTACTGGACGAAATTAAAGTGAAATCAACCTGGATCGACAAAACAAATGCAGGCCGGGAAATCGATATCACATTTAACGGTGCACTCAGGGAAGAACAACCCTTTGCGGTTGCAAATATGTTGGCAAACAACACGGGAGTCCTTTGTGGTACCACTGCTTTCGGCAAAACCGTTGCGGCCATAAAAATTATTGCAGAAAGAAAAGTAAATACCCTCATTCTGGTTAACAAAGTAAGCCTCGTCAATCAGTGGAAAGAAAGACTCAACGAATTCCTGAATATTAATGAACAGTTAAAAATTAAAGGAAAACGGGACAAAAAGGCTGAGAGTATTTTTGGGCAGATTGGTGGCGGAAAACAAAACCGAAGTGGCATTATCGACATTGCCATAATGCAATCATTGTCGAGGATGGGTGAAGTAAAAGAATTTGTAAAAGATTATGGGATGGTGATTGTGGATGAATGCCACCACGTTCCGGCATTTAGTTTTGAGTCAATTCTTAAAAATGTATCTGCAAAATATGTGTATGGATTAACCGCAACTCCTACACGGAAAGACGGCCACCACCCCATCATATTTATGCACTGCGGCCCAATTCGTTATCGCGATGATGCGAAAAAGCAGGCAGAAAAAAGGCCGTTTGATCATTACATTGTTCCACGTTTTACCTCTTTCAGAATTCATTCTTTGGCAAAAAAAGAGGAAAAAGAGTGGACCATTCAGGAATTGTATGCTGAAATAGTGAATAACGAAATCAGAAATCAACAGATTGTGGACGATGTGTCAGAATGCCATCAAAAAGGGAAAAATTGCATTGTCCTTACCGAACGCGTGGAACACGTGAAAATTCTGGCTGAAATGTTACGACCAAAAATCCCCGATGCCATTTCAGTCACCGGCGGAATGGGAACCAAAGATACGCGGGAAATCCTACAGAGAATAACGGAATCGCCAAAAGATAAACCAATAACTATTATCGCAACCGGCCGTTTTATTGGCGAGGGTTTTGATGAACCGCGGCTCGACACGCTTTTTCTGGCGATGCCCATTTCGTGGAAAGGGACACTTCAGCAATATGCAGGCCGATTGCACCGGTTGTTTGAAGGTAAAAAAGAAGCCCTCATCGATATTCATGTGCGGATGTTCGAACGGATGTACAACCGGCGCTTATCGGGATATGCTTCCATAGGATATAAAATGAAAGGCGAGCTTTTCTCCAAAACAGATGAAAAAGGAGAAAACGTGGACATTATCTTCGATAAAAGTAATTTCTATCCGGTTTTTTCAAACGACATCAATCATGCTAAACGCGAAATCCTTATTGTAAGTCCGTTTGTTACCAAACGAAGGACACAGCAAATCATCCGCGATTTGAAACTTGCACTTCACGGAGGTGTAAAAATTACTGTGGTAATCCGCCCGGCAGCCGACTTTGAAAACAATGATTTAACCGCATGGCACGAAGCAACTCGTCAAATAGAAACTGCCGGTATCCATCTGGCTTTCAGAACCAATATTCATCAAAAATTCGCCATTATCGACCAAAAAATCATATGGTATGGCAGCATTAACCTTCTCAGCTACGGCAGCGCCGAAGAGAGTATGATGCGGATTGAAAGCAATAAAATTGCTTACGAGTTGATGGGGAGTCTGGAAAAAAAATGAAAACGTATTATGAAAACGAACGATAATGTTTGACAATAATGAACAATATTGTTTGATGCTGTCGAACAATGTTATAAAAATGTTGGGAATCAACTGTCAATCTCAATTCTCTCCAGCGGAAACCACTGCGCCTTTTCCACAACAGCCGAAACAATTTCTTTATCTGAACCTAAATTCATGAAGTCCATAATGCGATCTTCTTCGGGGAAAAGACTGTGGCAATACCGCGGAAAAACCGTGTCGGGAACTATACCGATAAAATCTTCACCGGTAACCATACGAATAATTTCATCTGCATCACGCAGTTCAAAAGGAATCTGGTTTTCCCAAAATGCGATCGCAATTCGCACTGTTTCCTCCACCCGCACAATACTCGATCCTGCCAAATCGAAAATCCATTTCCCATCCTTTTTTATAACATAAAGCGAAATATGGGTAGAGTTTCCACCCCGGCAAATTTCCCACGGATGAGCGCCCATCCGGATTCCGCTGTTATACCACTCGTTAAAAGCTTCAGGCGAATCTCCGTTGATATCCCGTAATCCGGCATCCCGGCCATCTGCAAAACTCAAATATTTATCCCGTGGCGAAAGTGTTTCTGTGCTGTTCTTAAAGTAATTATTGGCGTCGTAACCAATTTCACAAATTCTGAAATACAAATTGGCCGTCATTTCCGGCAACAACGGAAACTGGTTTTCTTTTGTACGGGTCACTGCCTTTTTCAGCTTTTTAATTAGCTCAGGTCCCAGCTTAAGGTCAGGCCTGATGGTTTCTGTGCCCATTATCTCCCAAAAATCTCTTCTGCGTATTTTACCCAACCGTTTCGACCAGGACAGGTTTTGCTGAATGTATAAATTGTAAGCATCTGCATCTTTTTTAAGTTTATTTGTTTCGTCAGTTAGCCTTTCCAAAAGCCAGCCGGCGAAACGCTCATAATATTCGAGATTCCAACCTGTTTTTGCATCTTCTTCCCGAAATTTATTTTCGTTAACCGTCCACAATAGTTTTCCGCCAAAATAGAAATACAAATTATCCTCGTATTTAGCTGTCTGAAATTTGTACCATTTGGTTTCATCCGGGTAATAGTCTATCCAGAGTTGTTCGAAATCATCCATGG